>NZ_JBRAJI010000003.1:0-91223 GCF_052744395.1 Desulfurispora sp.
TAAATATCGCAGAATATCAATGGTTTTTAAAAATTTATTTCACGGATTCAGGATAAATATTATCTTGATAACCCGGTCGCAGGCTCAATGGTCTTTGTGTCGTATTCCATCAGGAATTGCCTGGCTTCGTCCAGATAAACCTGCAGCGATTCTTTCTTTCTTTGATCCAACATTTCCTTGAGCCTGGTCAGATGTTGCTGCAACAGGTCTATGGCAGGCAGCAGATAATCCGCGTTGCTCAGCAGGATATCCACCCACAGGTCGCACCGGCCCCGGGCCACTCGTGTGGTGTCGCGCCAGCCGCCGGCAGCCAGGCTGTGCAGCAGCTCCTGTTCTCCGCCGGCCCGTGCTGTACCGGCCAGGCAGGAGGCCACAAGGTGTGGCAGGTGGCTGATCAGGGCTACCGCCCGGTCGTGCTCCGCAGCTTCCAGCAACAACGGCCGACAGCTGAGGGCTTCCAGCAGCTGGAGCAGAGGAGCCGGGACACTTGATCCCCCTCCGGGTGGTACCAGGGCAAAGACTGCCTGTTGGAATAAATCGGGCCGGGCGGCATTGATACCGTTTTTCTCGGAACCGGCCAGCGGATGACCGCCGATAAATGTTCTATCGTCGCCGGGTGGAAAGTAACGGGCCGCCTGCTGCACAATATCGGTCTTGGTGCTGGCAGTATCAATAATGAGAGTACGGGGTGCAGCATAGCGGGCTACTCCGGGCAGCATAGCCAGGGTAGTGCTGACTGGAGTGCAGAGCAGCACCAGGTCGGCAGTAGCTATACCCGGCAGTCCGGACAAAATCTCATCTACTGCGCCCTTGTCTTTGGCGATCTGGCAGGTTACGGGGTCCTGATCATAGCCCGCCACAGTACCCACCAGACCCTGCCGGCGCAGAGCCATTCCCAATGAGCCGCCAATCAGTCCCAGACCTATAATGGCACATTGCTGGAAAAGAATACTACCAGTCCTCCATTCTACAAACAGTTTATTTCCGGCCCGGGAAAAACACAAACACCCCTGTCAGGGGTGTTGAACGGGAGGTCATATTTTCCCCCTGCCGTCCTGCCATACTGACCATACTACCAGACTGCTTAATTCATCATATCACGCCGGGCAAAACCGTGCAACAGGTTTAACCGGTACGGTCCCGGTGGCGATTAAGGCAGGTTTTTGCCCACCGCCGCAGCAATTAGACGCAGTTCTTCCATCAGGCGCTGCATTTCCTGCGGTGTGAGCGATTGAAACCCGTCTGACAGAGCCTGTGCGGGATGGGGATGTACCTCAATCATCAGGCCGTCGGCACCTGCCGCCAGAGCGGCCCTGGCCACTGGCCCCACCAGGGAGGCGCGTCCCGTGCCGTGGCTGGGATCGGCCACTACGGGCAGACAGGTGAGCTCTTTCAAGGCCGGTATGGCGCTTACGTCGAAAGTGTTGCGGGTGTAGGTCTCGAAACTGCGGATACCTCGCTCACAGAGGATAATCTGCCGGTTGCCGGCCGCAGCGATATACTCGGCGGCCCACAGCCATTCCTCCAGGGTGGCCGCCAGGCCTCGTTTGAGCAGTACGGGCTTGTCCTGGCGGCCCACTTCGCTGAGCAGAGCGAAATTCTGCATATTGCGGCTGCCTATTTGGATTACATCTATATATTGATACGCTTTATCCAGTTCACGCACATCGGTAACCTCGGAAATCACGGGCAAACCGGTCAGCTGGCGGGTACGGGCCAGAATTTGCAGGCCTTCCTCGCCCAGTCCCTGAAAGGAATAGGGTGAAGTACGGGGTTTATAGGCGCCGCCGCGCAGCATGTGCACGCCGCATTCCTTCATCTGTCGGCCCAATTCCAGCATCTGGATTTCGCTTTCCACAGCGCAGGGCCCGGCGATCACCACTACATTTCCACCACCAATCGAGCAACCGGCAACCTGAATGATCATATCGGTCTGGCCCGGCCGGCGGGCGACCAGTTTGCAGGAAGCCAATCTACTACCCCCTCGTGTGTCACACTTGTATAGCCCGGCGCATCTGGCAGGCCAGCCGATAAATTGCCGGCGCTGCTGGCGCGGCCTTTTGCTCGCAGTCAGCAATCACTCTGGCCAGAGCGCTGCCCACGATTACCGCCTCAAAGGAACGGGTCAGGCTGGCAGCCTGGTCGGGTGAGGAGATGCCAAATCCGATGGCCAGCGGGATAGGTGAAATCCGCCGCACCGCAGTAATAATTTTCGGCATTATTGTATCAATTTCCTGCCTCAGGCCGGTAACTCCATTAACAGAAAGGCAGTACAGAAAACCGGTACTCTGCTTAACAATACACTCCAACCGTTCCGGCGGGGTGGTGGGGGCCAGAAAGTGTATCAACTCCAGTCCCCGCCCTTGCAGCTGCTCTTTGAGCGGAGCGGCTTCCTCCGGTGGTAGGTCGGGCACAATCAGGCCACTGGCTCCGGCGGCTCCGACATCCCGGGCCAACCCTTCCAGACCGTACTGCAGCACCGGGTTGTAGTAGCTCATGAGCAGCACCGGCAGGTTGGTGCGAGAGGCGATTTTATCCACCACCCGCAGCACGTCCGCTGTTCTGGTTCCCTGCTGCAGCGCCTGCCGGGCAGCTGCCTGCAGCAGAGGCCCGTCAGCCATCGGATCGGAAAAGGGCAGACCAATTTCCAGCAGGTCGGCGCCAGCGTCTGCCAGAATGCCGGCTAGTTCAACAGTAGCATACAGGTTGGGGTAACCGGCCATCAGGAAGGGGAAAAAGCCTTTGCGCCTGCCTTTTTGCAGGTCTTCCAGCAATACGCGAAATTTTTGATTCATTATAACACCTCCCCGCAGTGGCGGGCCACTGTGTTTACATCTTTATCGCCCCGCCCGGAGAGGTTGACCAGGATGGCCTGCCGGCGGTCCATCTGCCGGGCCATCCGGCAGGCTGCCGCCAGAGCATGAGCGCTCTCCAGAGCTGGAATGATCCCTTCGGTACGGCAAAGCAACCGCAAAGCCTCCAATGCCTGTTGATCGGTAACGGCAAAATATTGCACCCGGCCGCACTCTTTTAAATAACTGTGCTCCGGCCCCACTCCGGGGTAATCCAGTCCGGCGGCAATAGAATGGGCTTCCTGCACCTGGCCGTCCTCATCCTGCAGGAGGTAGCTGTAAGAGCCGTGCAGTACTCCCGGGCGGCCCCGCTGCAAGGAGGCGGCGTGCCGGGCGCTGTCCAGGCCACTGCCAGCCGCTTCCACTCCATACAGTTGTACCGGATCATCCAAAAATGCATGAAATATGCCCAGGGCGTTACTGCCTCCCCCCACACAGGCCACCACCGCATCGGGCAGGCGGCCGCACTGCTCCAGCATTTGCCGGCGGGCCTCCTGCCCAATGATGCTTTGCAGCCGGCGCACAATCAATGGGTAGGGATGGGGTCCGGCCGTGGAGCCAACAATATAAAAGGTGTTTTCTACATTGGTTACCCAATCACGCATGGCTTCATTCATGGCATCCTTGAGCGTACAGCTGCCGCTTTTTACCGGTCGAACCTCAGCACCCAGCAGTTGCATGCGGAAAACGTTGAGCTGCTGACGCTCTACATCGATCTGGCCCATATAAACCACGCAATGGAGACCGAAAAGGGCGGCAGCCGTAGCGGCGGCTACACCGTGTTGCCCGGCGCCGGTTTCGGCGATGATTCTCTTTTTGTCCATGCGCCGGGCCAGCAGTGCCTGACCAATGGTATTGTTAATTTTATGGGCGCCGGTGTGGTTGAGATCTTCCCGCTTCAAGTAGATGCTGGCTCCTCCCAGATGTTCGCTCAGCCGGGCGGCATAGTACAGCAGGGAAGGTCGTCCCACATATGTTTGCAGATAATGGGTCAGCTCCCGCTGAAAGCCGGCATCCAGCCAGGCTTGATCAAAGGCCGTGGCCAGTTCGGTAAGGGCGGCAACCAGGGTTTCCGGGACAAACATTCCTCCGTATGCGCCGTAATAACCCCGCTGATCGGGTAGCTGATTTATAAACAATTCCGAGCCCTCCTTATAAATTCCGCAATTTTCTTCGCGTCCTTGCGGCCCCGGCTTTCCACGCCGCTGCTCACATCCACTCCGCTGGCGCCAGTGCCCAGGATGGCGGAACAGACATTTTGTGCCGTTAGCCCACCAGCCAGAATGAAGGGATGGGAAAAGCCGGCCGGGATCATATCCCAGGCAAAGGTCCGGCCGCTTCCCCCGCTGCCACTGTCCAGTAGAATGCGTGCTCCGGCCTGCACATAACGTTCAATATCTGCGGCCGGAAAATGGGGCGTGGTAAGAGAGAACGCCTTGATCACCGGCAGTCCTATCCGCCGGCAGAATTCCGGCGGCTCCTGCCCGTGCAGTTGCACCAGGTCCAGTCCCACCGTTCGGGCCACCGCCCGGATGAAAGGCAGGGGCTGATTGACAAATACGCCAACTTTGCTAATGCCGGGCGGCAGTAATGCCGCCAGGGCCAGGGCTTGCGGTAAAGTAACCCGGCGCCGGGATGGGGCGAACACAAACCCGGCGGCACTGGCCCCGGCCCGGGCTACCGCCTGCACAGCCATTTCATCGACCAGGCCGCAGATTTTCACCCACATTGGACTCACCTCCTGCCCGACCCAGCAGATCGCTCAAAAAGCCGGCCGGATTCCCAGCTGTCATGAGCGCCGTGCCCACCAGCGCCGCGTGTACCGTTACCTGCCCCAGCCGGACCAGATCTGCCGCGCTGCTGATGCCGCTGCCACTGACCACAGTAACCAGCGGATCAACGATGAGCGAGCGCAACCTGAAAACAGTGGTCGGATCCACCTGCATACTGTGCAGGTTGCGGTTGTTGATCAGGATGAACTCTGCTCCGGCCCTCAGGCTGAGGTGCAGTTCTTCCGCCGTGTGCACCTCCACCAGTGCTTCCATCCCCCACCGGGCGGCGGCCGCCATGAGTAAAGGCAGCCTTTCTGCACCCAGCACACCGGCCAGTAGCAGGACGGCGTCGGCTCCCAGGTGGTAGCTGTCCTCAATCTGTTCGGGGGTCAGCAGAAAATCTTTACGCAGGAGAGGTAAATGGCTGGACCGGGCCACCCGCTGCAAAAACAGCGGGTCCCCCTGGAAGAAGTGTTCCTCGGTCAGGACCGAGATACCCCTGGCTCCGCCCTGCTCGTACAGCCGGGCCAGTTCTTCCGGGGAGCGTTTTTGCCCCAGGTGGCCCCGGGCCGGAGCAGCATATTTGATTTCGGCCAGCAAACTCACCTGCCCCGGCTGGCGCAGTGCGGCGCTCAGCGATTGCGGCGGCCTCGGGCGGGACAGCTGTTGCCATTCCCGGTGCTGCTGCCAGTAGCGGGAAGAGGCCAGGTACTGCCTGATCCGTTCAATAATCAGAGGCAGCATTGTCTCCCCCCCCACAAGTTTCGTTTTTGCCCCTCCGACAGAACTGCACCAGACTGTGCAGCTTTTCCAGGGCCCGGCCGCTGTCAATACTGTGCGCTGCCAGCTCCAGGGCTGCCCGGTAGTCCCCGGCTGCCCCGGCCACCAGTATGCCCAGAGCGGCGTTGAGCAGAACAGCCTGGCGGTGCACTCCGGGCCGGCCCTGCAGCACATCCAGCAGCATGGCTGCGGACTGTTCCACACTGTGGCAGCGCAGGCCTTCCAGGGATGGGGCGGCCAGGCCCAGTTCACGGGGCTGCAGTACAAAACTGTTCAGCCTGTCGGGTGTGACCTCGTAAACCAGTGTGGGGTGACAGACCGAGACTTCGTCCAGACCGCGCGGCTGGCCCTGGCCATAAACCAGGAAAGTGCGCCTGGTACCCAGCAGCTGGACTGCCCGGGCCATTTTTTCCAGCAAGGTTTCGCTATATACACCGATTACCTGGCAATTGGCTCCGGCCGGGTTGCACAGCGGTCCCAGAATATTAAATACGGTGCGCACGCCAATCTCCCGCCGTGGCTGGCTGACGTGGGCCATGGCCGGATGCAGCCGGGGAGCGTAAAGAAAGACCAGGCCCACTTCGCGCAAGCAGGCCGCCAGCTGCTCCGCCGAAAGCTCCAGATCCACTCCCAGGTACTCCAACACATCGGCTGAGCCGCATTGGCTGCTCACCGAGCGGTTGCCGTGTTTGGCCACCGCAATGCCGGCCCCGGCTACCACCAGAGCGGCGGCCGTGGAAACATTCATGGTTCCGGCTCCATCCCCGCCGGTGCCACAGGTGTCCACCAGGACCTCATAATTGTGCGCTATGGCAATGGCCCGGCGGCGCATGGCCCGGGCAAAACCTACAATCTCCTCCACGGTTTCTCCCTTCCAGCGCAGGGCCACCAGCAGGGCACCCACCTGGGCCGGGGTGAACTGGCCGCTCATCAGCCCTGTCATCAGCTGTTCGGCCTGTTCCAGGTCTAAATTTCGCCCTTCTACCAGCTGGCCAATCAGTTCCGGCAAGTTATCCCCTCCTTAGATTCTACCTGAGATAAGCCTGCACAAAATTGTGGATCAGTTGCCTGCCGCATTTTGTGAGTACCGACTCGGGGTGAAACTGCACCCCCTCCACCGGATAATGGCGGTGACGAATGCCCATAATTTCACCCCGTCCGGTGACCGCGGTAACCTCCAGCGCTGCCGGCAGGCTGGATGGTTCGATGAGCAGCGAATGGTAGCGCACCACACTGACCACCCGGGGCAGTCCGGCGAATATCCCCCGGCCATCGTGGAAAACCGCTGAGGTCTGGCCGTGCACCGGGCGGGCCGCCCGCACTACCTTTCCGCCAAGCAGGTGACCGATCATCGGTGGCCCAGACAGACACCCAGAATGGGGATTTTATTCAGGGCGATGCGCAGCGCCGCCAGCGTTTCTGGCGCCCCGGCCGGGTGGCCGGGGCCTGGTGAGATCACCAGAGCCCGTGGCCGCAACTGCTCCAGCCAGTCGGCGGGCAGTGCATCGCGGCGGTATACCGCTACTCTTTCCACTCCCGCCTGGTAAAAACAGTGCACCAGATTATAAGTGAAAGAGTCGTAATTATCGATCACCAGCACCACAGTTTGCTTCCTCCCCCAGACAGGTCAGCAGGGCCCCCAGTTTATTCTGGATTTCCCGGTACTCTGCAGCGGGACGGGAATCATAGACCACTCCCGCTCCCGCCCGTACAATCACCCGGTCCCGGCTGAAAACCGCGGTGCGGATGGCAATGGCCGTGTCCAGGTTTTCCGGTGTCGCCCACTGCCAGTAGCCCACCGCGCCGGCATAAACACCCCGGGGGAGCGGTTCCAGCTGCGCGATGATCTGCATGGCCCGCACCTTGGGCGCACCGGTCACGGTTCCGGCCGGGAAACAGGCCTGCAGCACGGCCAGGGGGGATACGCCGGGCAACAATCTGGCCTTAAGTCGTGAGACCAGATGGATGACATGGGAGTACAGTTCCAGTTCCATAAATTTTTCCACCTGCACCGAGCCGGGACAGGCCACCCGGCCCAGATCGTTCCGCCCCAGATCCACCAGCATTAAATGCTCTGCCCTTTCCTTGGGATCATGAAGCAGTTCCCGGGCCAGCCGTTGATCCTCCCCGGGCCTGGTTCCCCGCGGGCGGGTGCCGGCAATGGGGCAGGTGGTGATGTCTTTCCCTCTTACCCTGACCAGCATTTCGGGTGAAGCTCCGGTGATCGTCTGGTCACCCAGGGCCAGGTAGTACATGTAGGGAGAGGGGTTGATTCGGCAAAGCCGTTCGTATACCTGGAGCGGTGGTGCTGCAGGGCAGTATTCCTGCTGCTGGGACAGCACCACCTGGTAGATATCTCCGGCAGCAATGTAGCGGCGCGCAGCTTGAACCATCTGGATCAGCTGCTCCCGCGGTGGGCTGTGCGGTGCAGCCGGTACTGGCCGGAGAAGGTGTTTTGTCCCACCTGCCCCTGAAACGTCCGGCAGGCCACCGCTCAGCAGGGAGCATGCCTCTGCCAGTCGCCGCATTCCCTGCTGATAGGCCTCCCGGGCACCGGGCCGGGTCACCGTGTTGACCACAATGTAGAGCTGCTTTGACGTATGGGCAAAAATAATGACCAGACCGGGCATGATGAAGCGTCCCTGTTCCTCCGCTGGATGGGCCGGCTGTACCGGCACCGGTTCCAGGTGGGCGACCATTTCATAGCCCCACCAGCCCAGCAAACCGCAGTAGAAGGGTACCGGCAGGTCCAGGGGAGCCACCGGATAGCGCTGTTTCAGCTCTTCCAGGATGGTCCAGGGGTTGCCTGCCGCCCGGTACTCCTGAGGGCTGCTCTGCTCCCGCCAGGCCACTCCATCTGGCAATACGCGCAACTGGAGCAGGGGATATGCAGCGATGATGGAATAGCTATCCGGACCGGGTTGGACAGTCTCCAGCAGGCATATTTCCCCGGTTCCGGTCAGGGCCGACAGCACCTGGCGGGGGCTGATGGCGGGTTGGGGAATTACCTGGAGCAATGGAATGAAGTGATAGCGCCCGGCACTGGATAAATAGTGGGTTAAATCGTTATAGTACATATGTTCCCTCCAATAATAATAAAAAACCGGCACCTGTGAGTGCCGGTTTTTTCTACATAACAAGCTCCCGACCGGCTCAATCCGGTACGGGGAATGGCCTGCCACTCCTGGCATTTGCCGGCAATCTCATCTCCACTCGTCTCAGCTCAGCTCGTACTCTATGCAGTTTTCAACATTGCACAAATTAGAAAATTCACACCTTGTTAAAATGATAACCTACTTCTGTTCATCTGTCAATTAATTTATTGGGTCAGATTATTCCACTCCGCCAGTTGCTGCCAGGCCTGGTTAAAACCGGGCCAGCTGTTGCCCTGTCGAATGGCCGCGTACATCTCCTCTCTGGCCCTGTTCAGTTCCCCCAGATATTTGTAGCACAGGGCCAGCCGGTAATGGGCTTCGGCCGGCAGTATCTCTGGCACCAGGTTTTCCGCTGCCTGGTAGGCGCTGACGGCCCGGGCATAATCACCGGCCGCCATCAGGGCGTGGCCGCGCAGAATGTAAAACTGTTCGTTACCGGGGTAGCCGTAGGGCAACTGGAAGGCGCCATCAATGGCCTCCAGTGCTCTTTCCTCCTGGCCGGCCCGGATGTAGGCATCGGCCAGGTAGTAATGAACATAGCGGGCTTCCGGCAGCGTCTTGAGCAACTTGCGGTAATAGCCTACCACCTGGTCGGCAAAATAATCCCGGCAGTCAGTCTGTGGTACAAAACGCCGGCCATCCCAGCTCCAGACTTCGACCATAAAAGTGGGCCCGGTGTCTTTTTGCCAGGTAGCCAGTTCTGAACGGCCATCACCGTTAAAGTCGCCCGTATCCAGCCGGTGATAGAAGTTACTGCCGATCAGTTCCAGCCGATCATCCTGCATACTGTAAACCTGCAACACCGCCCCGGCGGAAACGCCGATGGTACGTCCGATCAGCAAATTGTTGCCCTGTCCGGTTAGATTGACCAGCCGCACCGTATCCAGCGGGAAGGTGTTTTCCTGTTGCCAGATTTTCTGCCACTTTTGGTCCGCCCGGCGAGCAATGATCACACCGTAATTGCCGTCTCCGGTGCGGTAGCTGAGCACCGCTTCCGGTTGTCCGTCGCCGTCCAGGTCACCCTGCTGGATCTCCCGGGGCTCATAGTCGGTAGGCATGAGCGAAACTGGCTGGTACAGCCTGGCCGCAGCGGGAAGCAACCGGACCGGTTCTTCTACCGGAGGACCATCTGTATGCACAGCTTCGCCGGGCAGTAAGCTTATGGTGAAGCCATCTGCCGTTGCCGCAACCTGTCCGCCCAGGATGCGTACCACATCCACCAGGGGTACGTAGAAGGTGCCGTTCTGATCAGCAGGAGCGCTGGCCAGTGCGACCGACTTCCCGTCATACGCCGCCTGACGGGAATTAATTTGCATGGTTAAACAGGTGCCGTGCCACTCCAGAACAATTTGCTTGCTGCCGTTGTAAAAGCGGTAATCCACACCCAGCAGACTGGCCAGATCGGGCAGAGCCATCAGGGGATTGTCTTTATCCCGGTTGTCCACTGGCCAGAGCGGTTGGTATTTTTCCTGCTGGTAATAGAAAGCCGGCGCGCCAGTTTCCGTCTGGTGTCGTGCGGTGGTGGTTTCCCAGTCCGCCCGGACGGGCACCGGCTGCCAGAAACAGGCGGAAAGGAGGAAGAAACCTCCCATCAGGCCGATGAGTTTTCTGCGCCACATTTGGTCCTGTCACTCCCCGGTTGGTGGCAACTAACCTTTACCACCATATATGCTATTTTAAATGACGCCTTTAACTACATATTTGTTCCGGGGAAGCAAACTTTTTTGTCAGGAGGAAACAGCCCGGTGCCCCAGGCCAACGGCCACTTCGTCCAGGTGTAACAGGCCCACACCGAAAAACACGGCCACAATAACATGATCGTTTTGCCGGGCGATGCCAATTTTACCCCCCACATTCAGGCCGAAGGCTTTGGTCAGTACCTGGCTCAAGGCTTCACGCGCTGCTCCGGCAACCGCTCCCTCCTCGGCGTGCACATCGCGGATTACCCCTTCCCGCTTGGCCGCCACCACCGCCCTCTCCACGATTCTAGCAATGGAGGCAGCAAAATCCCCGCCGTAATCCACCGCAGCCGTTTTGATCCCTTCCCGGGCAAACATGGCTTTGAGTTGCTTCTCCTGTTCCCGATCCTCGCTCAGAGCCATCTCCAGCGCCACCCGGGCCACTTTTCTACTGCCCTGTAAGGCCACACTCACAACCTCCCGCCGGTATATTTCAACGCAAGTTATACTTGCGTTCCAGGTAATTTCGATAATGGCGCATTTCCTCCGATAGCCGGAAAAAAAGCCGTTCCAGTTCATAACGGGAAACCATTAACTGTGGTGGTGACAGGATCTCGATTTTGCGAAAATCTTCCCGGGTCACCAGCTTGAGCAGTTCCTCCACACTGTCGGCCGATACGTCCAGTACGACCGGTGCGTAGGCACACTCGGCATTACTCACATCATCAAAAACCGTATACACTTCCATGCCCAGATCGATATCGTTGATGGTCAGCCCTTGAATGGGAATATTGCGAAACATGGCCACATTGTATTCCCGGGCTTCTTCAGCCGCCTTTTCAATGGACTTGCCGCCGAAAATCCGGCGGGACCGGGCAGTTCCTTTAAAGTCCAGCCGGATACGGGCGCGAATCTTGCTGCTGGCCGGCCCTTCGACAGCCTGGTAATCGGACAATAGTTACACCTCCGTAAAATCTGCAGCGTGATATTTGTCTGCCGCCAAGCACTTAGCGCGATGCACTGCAGAATTAACTTCTGTTACCCGTACATATTTCGCTCTGGCAGTACCATTTCCTGCTATAATAAGCGCGCAGCAGCCAGCAATGCTCTAATTTCGTGATTCTTCAACTCCCGGAACTCCCCGGCCTTCATCTTGCCCAGATTCAAGGGGCCAAAACGGATTCGCTTCAGGCGCAGCACCGGGTGGCCGATGGCCTCGCACATGCGCCGCACCTGGCGGTTGCGCCCTTCGTGTATGGTGATTTCCAGCAGGGCGTTGCCGTTTAAAACGTCAATCAGTCCGACTGTGGCCGGTGCGGTCAGACCGTCCGCCAGCTCAATGCCCTGGGCCAGCTGTTCCAGAGACCGCCAGGACGGTATGCCCTGCACCCTGACCCGGTAAGTCTTGGAAACCTTGCTGGACGGGTGGGTGAGCGCCCGGGTCAGCGCCCCGTCATTGGTCAGGAGAAGCAGCCCTTCGCTATCGTAATCCAGTCGGCCCACGGGGTAGATCCGCTGTTTTACGTCCGGTAACAGGTCGGTCACCAGCTTGCGACCGGCCGGATCGGCCACGGCGGACAGGTAACCGCGCGGCTTGTAGAGCATGTAGTAAACCTTTTTTTTCGGTTGCCGAAGCAGGCGGCCGTTGACCACCACCACGTCCTTACCCGGTCTAATCCGGGTGCCCGGTTCGGTGACTACCCGGCCATTGACTTTCACCTGCCCGTCAGCGATCAATTGCTCACAGTGGCGGCGGGAAGCCACCCCGCAGCGGGCCATGAATTTCTGCAGCCTTTCTTCCATATGCGGTCACTCCAAAGCGACATTTATCCTTGAGCATTTTAACATATTTTACCGCAAGAAGCCAAAACAAAACCACCCGAAAGCAAAATAATGCCTTCGGGTGAAAGGTACTATGACGGCAAAGTGGCTTTATCCAGCGGCGGTATAAGTCAATCTTACTACCAGAAGTGAGGCCAGCAGGGTGATCAGGTCGGCGGCCAGGCCGGTGTAAACGGCGTAGCGATAGCGCACTATACCCACCGACCCAAAATAGAGAGTGAGCACATAAAAAGTAGTATCCGAGGTGCCCTGCATGGTGGAAACCAGCAGGCCCAGGAAACTGTCCGGACCGTAGCGAGCAATGATATCGGTGGCAATGCCCAGGGCTGCGCCACCGGACAGAGGGCGCATAATGGCATGGGGTAACAGTTCGGGAGGCAGACCCATCCAGGATAGCCAGGGAGCCAGGGACCGGGCCATAAGTTGCATGGCTCCGGAGGCACGGAAAATATGGATGGCCACCAGCATGGCTACCAGGTAGGGGATGGTACGTACCGCTGTACTGAAGCCCTGCTCGGCACCGGCCACAAACACCTCGAAAACGTTAACCCGCCTGAGCCAGGCCACCAGCAGTACCAGGGCCATCAGGCCGGGTACCACCCAGCGGGATAGTTGATTGAGCAATTCAAACATAGATGATACTCCCTGTCCTAGGCTGTGTGTCTGTAGATACGCCGGAATATTTTATCCAGAATAATGGCACCGGTCATGCCGCAGGCCGTGGCCAGAATGGTGGTGCCCACTATGGCGGTGGGATCGGTCGAACCGTGCATGGCCCGAATGCCGATAATGGTGCTGGGAACGATGGTGATGCAGGAGGTGTTCAATGCCAGGAAGGTGCACATGGATTTGCTGGCGGTACGGGGATCACCGTGGTTTAAGCGCTGCATTTCCTGCATGGCAACCAGTCCCATGGGCGTGGCCGCGTTGCCCAGGCCCAGAATGTTGGCACTCAAATTGAGGATGATCGCCCCCATGGCCGGATGCCGGCGGGGTATTTCCGGAAAAAGCCAACGGATCAGCGGTGACAGCAACCAGGCCAGGGCTTGTACCAAACCGGCCG
Organism: Desulfurispora sp.; assembly: GCF_052744395.1. Classification (NCBI taxonomy): domain Bacteria; kingdom Bacillati; phylum Bacillota; class Clostridia; order Eubacteriales; family Desulfurisporaceae; genus Desulfurispora; species Desulfurispora sp. Next base: position 13,144 of record NZ_JBRAJI010000003.1, read on the forward strand.
CTTCAGCTACCTTCATCAGGCCCAGCCAGAAAGAAATGATGGCGATCAGCCCCAGAGAGGTTTTGACACCCTGAGCTGCTCCTTCCAGGGCGGCCTGGGTGACCACCTGAATGTTGTTCTGCCAGCCGGCCACAGCAATGCCGATCAGGATCATGGCCAGCCAGATCAAGTTCACCATTGTCCCTGCCCCCTCGCCAGGTCAGGATGGTTCTGCCAGCTGTTGGACTGGCTGTGTTGAATATGTATGCGGTTCTGTCTCGACATATTCCCGTAAAGGTTTTTTATAGACGTCGGAAAAATCAAAGGCGAACGCTCCGCCAGCGCTCGCCATAAACCATGGTCAATATTTAGCACACACCCTTTCAGGTGATTGCCGGATGCTGTTCCTGCTGGGGTTGCGCCGGACGGGAACCGCACAGTCCCTGCAGCTGATTGATGAACTGCGGAGCTACATCCAGCAGGCGATCGTAGATGGCGTTGTGACCCACGGATAAAAACCGCACCTGTCCTTTGTTCACCACCAGAAAACCCACCGGGTGCACCACTACTCCACCACCACTGCCTCCCCCGAAACCGGGAGCTTCTCCGGACTGGTTCTGCTTTTCCTGGCCCGGTCCGGGCTGGCAGTTGTACTCTCCGCCTCCCGCCCCGAAGCCGCAGGCCACGCGGGAAACCGGAATGATCACGGTTCCGTCCGGTGTTTCCACCGGATCACCCACCACAGTGTTCACATCAATCATCTGCTTGATGCTTTCCATGGCTGTTTTCATCAAATTTTCTATGGGATGTTCGGACACCTCGTTACCCCCTCCTTCCTGTTGTTTGCCGGATACTGGCAGTTGTTTTACGCCATTGCCAGCCTGTACGGATAATATTTGCCAGGCTGGCCTTGAATATGCAACTGGCCTGCAGGGTAAAGCAATTTACAGTAAATACCGGGTATAAGGAGAAGGTGAAACGGCAACCGGTCAGTCCTGTCCAGCTGCTCACCAGCTGTTTGATGGTCTGGTGACCGGCGCAATAGAGGGCGTACAACCAGCCGGTCAGATCCGGATGATTTACCAGGCCCAGAGTACAGCTGACGTGCAATTCTTTGATCGATACCCGGGGATAGACGGTGGTCCAGAGCTGGCGGCTCAGGCGGTGCATTATGTTCAGTTCATTCCCGCGGTTGCCGTCTCCCTCAGGACCGGCAGTTCGGGATGGCAGGTTGATGATGATTTTTTTTCTCCACCCTCCCGGCAGGCGCAGAACCACCTCTGCCTGCACGCCCTGCAGAAAGAGTTGGATCTGAAAGCGAGAAGGGATAAACAGCAAGCCGGCGATAATGACCAGTACTGCCCCGGCGATGAGCAGCCCCGCTTTGACCACCACATTTCACACTCCCGGTATAGTTTTCCACCCCGGCCCGGCCCTATACCGGGGAAAGAAAAAAGCTGCTCCTTACAGCAGAGCAGCCTGACAGCTTTAATTCCAGTAATCCAGGCCCACGTTGTGGCGGGCTTTTTCCAGATAAACGGCAGCCACCCGGCGGGCTTTTTGTGCCCCCTGGCGCAACACCTCCAGAACGGTATCCCTTTCTTTGATCAGCTGTTCCCGCTTCCGGCGGTAAGGAGCAAAGTACTCCCAGATCACGGCAAACAGTTCTTTTTTCACCTCACCGTACTTCAAGCCCGGGGTCAGGAAGCGTTCTTTCAACTCCTCCCGCCCCTGCTGGTCCAGGAACAGGCAGTATATATCAAAAAGGATATTACCCTCAATGGGTTTGGGCTGATCCACCGGAGTGGGGTCGGTCTTGATGCGCATGATCTTTTCCCGCAGGGTTTGCTCGTCGGCAAATATTTCTATGGTGTTATCATAGGACTTGGACATTTTCAGCCCGTCGATTCCCGGAATAGTGGCTACATCTTCCTCAATATCGGGCTCGGGAATGACAAAAGTTTCACCGTAGGTGTGGTTGAAGCGCAGGGCAATATCGCGGGCCACCTCCAGATGCTGCTTCTGGTCCTTGCCTACCGGCACTTTATCCGCGCCGTAAAGCAGGATGTCGGCGGCCATCAATACGGGATAGGCAAAGAGGCCGTGGTTGGCCGGGATGCCCTTGGCCAGCTTGTCCTTGTAAGAATGACAGCGTTCCAGCAATCCCATGCCGGTAACATTGGACAGCAGCCAGGTCAGTTCGGTCACTTCGGGCACATCGGACTGCACCCAGAAGACCGACTTTTCAGGATCGAGCCCCAGGGCCAAAAAATCGCAGGCAGCCTCAAAGGTGCGCTGGCGCAGGGCATCGCCGTCAAAAACCGAGGTCAGGGCGTGGTAGTTTACCAGAAAACAAAATAGTTCATTGTTTTCCTGGTATTCGATCATCCGCTTCATCATGGCAAAATAATTGCCGATGTGCAGATTGCCCGAAGGTTGAATACCGGAGAGTACACGCATGTTTTAGCTCCTTTCCTGATGGGAATAAATTCATACCGGTGGTCATTACGTCACCATGCCGGCAATGTACTGAGCGAAATTGATCATCAGCCGCAGTACCGGCAGAATGATGATTTGCAGCACACGTCCCAGTATACCTGTAAACAGTAACAAGAGCAGGACAATGGTGCCGTACTGTTCCAACTGCCACAGCCACTCCTGCCGGCCGGGCAGCAGGCCGGCCAAAATTTTGGAGCCATCCAGGGGTGGTACCGGCAGCAGGTTGAATATGGCCAGCACTACATTGATGGTGACCATCTGGAGCATGACGTCCTGCAGATATGGCCAGCGCCACAGGCCCAGCCCCAGCAGTACGGCTGCCAGCAGGGCCACCAGCAGGTTGGTGGCCGGACCGGCCAGCGCTACCAGCAGCATGCCGCGCCGCCGGTCGCCGTACATGTGAAAGGGGTTAACAGGTACCGGTTTGGCCCACCCAAAGCCGGCTATGAACAGAAGCAGCAGCCCCACCGGATCAATGTGGGCCAGCGGATTAAGCGTCAGGCGGCCTGCCTGCCGGGCGGTGTTGTCGCCCAGCATGTAGGCAGCCCAGCCGTGGGCGAATTCGTGCATGGTTAGACCCACCACAATGGCCGGCAGCATGACGGCCAGCTCGCTCAGGCTGGGAAAATGGATATTGAACAATCTTTTCTCCCCCTAGTCCGTACTGGCCAGTCCCAAAAACTGCTTTAAAAACTGTTTTTCTTCCTCCTCACTGGTTACCCGGTTATCCAGCCGGGCCTGCCAGAGGGCCTGCAGGGCCTGGCGGTAGATTGGACCGGGCTTTATGCCCAGCTGCCGGATATACTTGCCGTCCAGCCGGGGCTTATTGTATTCAATGGCAGTAAGAATGCGCCGCAGGCGCTGGTGCATCCATTCTTCATCCAGCACAGCCAGCAGGAGCGGGTAGGACTCCCGGGGCAGGGACATAATCGACTGGGCCAGCTGGCCCAGGTTACCTTCTTCGGGTGTGCGCCAAACTTCGGACAGCACATCGCCCCACCTGTCCAGGGTAACCAGTATTTTCTCGGTCTGGCGTTTGTTTAAATTGTAACGGCGGCAGATCTGCAGGGCAGTTTCCTCATCCGACCAGTGCAGAATGGCAATCATGTAGGGCAGCCATTGCTCGGCCGGCAAGGGGCAGTCCCACTCCTCCAGCATCTCGATGGCCTGGTGCAGATTGTTCAACACGGGCTGTACTTCCCAGTAGGTAACCCCGGGGAAAACCTGGGGCCAGATCTGCAGCGAGTTGAGACGGGCCAGCATTTTGCCGGCGGCCGGTTCCAGCATGATGTGGTACAGTTCATCCCAGATGCGCTCGCGGGAGACCCGGTCCAGCATGTTTTGCCGCACAGCTTCTTTTAATAGATTCAGGGTTTGAGGTTCGATGTTCATGCCATAGCGCTGTTCAAAACGCACTGCCCGCAGGATGCGCGTGGGGTCTTCAATGAAGCTCAGATTGTAGAGCACCCGGATCTGACCAAACTGCAGATCCTCCCGCCCGCCGAAAAAGTCGATCAGTTCGCCAAAACGCTCGGTATTCAGAGCGACGGCCATGGCATTGATCGTGAAGTCGCGGCGGTACAGATCCTGCCTGATGGATGAAGTTTCCACCCGGGGCAGGGCGGCCGGATATTCGTAGTATTCCACCCGGGCGGTGGCCACATCAATTTTAAAACCGTCTTTGAATACCAGCTCGGCGGTGCCAAACTTTTCATGTGTTCGCACTTTGACACCAATTTGATGACCCAGCGTGCGGGCAAAGGTGATTCCGTCCCCTTCCACCACCAGGTCAATGTCCAGATTGCCGTATCCGATTAACAGGTCGCGCACCACACCTCCGGCAGCATATAACTGGTAACCCAGTTCCTCAGCCAATTCCCCGGCGGTCTGCAAAAGGTCCCAGGTTTCCGGAGCCAGACCTTTGCGCAGGTACTCGCTAACATTGAGCTGCGGTCGGATGGGCGAAACGTAGACGGTTTTGACCGGCTTTTTCACCTCGGCGTGGTGCAGGGTCTTCAGCACATCGGTACGGGAGACAATGCCCAGCAGCCGCCCTTCCTGCACCACCGGCACCCGTCCGATGTCATTTTCAATCATTAATTCGCGCAACTCGGAAACCGGCATATTGGGTCCCACGGTAATGACATTGGTAGTCATAAAACCCTTCACCGGAGCGTGACCCAGACCGTGCCGGTGGGCCTTCTCCACATCGCGGCGGGAAATCACCCCCACCACTTCCAGTCCCTGTACTACCGGCAAACCGGTGTGTCCATAGCGCATCATCACCTGATTGGCTTCGGCAATGGTGGTTTCCGGGAAAACCGTTTTGACCGGTGCGGACATGATATCGGCTGCCGCCAGGGGCGGGCGGACTTTTTCCTGCATGATGCGCACAATCTTTTCCGCAATTTCGTTGATATCGCCCTTCTTCACCGTGGCCGAAGCAGCACCGGGATGTCCGCCGCCCATAAAAGGGGCCAGAATCTCCGCCACATTGACCTCGCTCACATTGCTGCGACCCACAATATGCACCCGGTCTTCCATATGGACAACAGTAAAAATTACATCCAGGCGTTCAATTTCCGAAATGGTGTGGGTGAGCATAGCCAGACCCACCACAAACTCCGGACAGCTGGCCCGGGCGATCAGCACCTTGCAGCCGTTGATCACGTGGCGCTCGGCCGACATGAGTAGCTGGCGCAGCAGGGCTTTCTGCTCGTCAGTCATGGGACGCCCCAGAAATTCCGCTACCACAGACAGGTTGGCTCCATTTTCCAGCAGATAAGCCACCGCCTGCACATCGCGGGGCGTGGTGCTGGTAAAGAGCAACGAGCCGGTATCGCCATAAATACCCAGGGCAAAAATGGTGGCCTCCAGCGGAGAGATGGTGAGAGAACGGCGGCGAATGTTTTCCACCAGCAGGGTGACAGTGGCTCCCACACTTTCCACTACTTCCACACTGCCCCGCACATCACCCTCCGCCCAGGGATGGTGGTCGTAGATATGTATCTCCAAAGCTTTGTTTTGCAGAATTTCGGCCAGTTTGCCAATGCGGCGCGGGTTTTTGGTATCCACCAGGATGAGGCGCTGTACCCTGTTTAGAGGAATGCTTTTGATGTCCTTGATCTCAAAGATGTCTTTATGCAGAGACATGAACTCTTCCACGTTGCGGGAGAGCTTGCCCGGAAAAACCAGCACTGCTTCCGGGTACAACTTTTGCGCGGCAACCATGGAAGCCAGTGCATCCAGATCGGTGTTGGTGTGGGCCGTGATTATTTCCAAACTGTTCTGCTGCCCCCTTTGCCGCCAGTCGAAATTTGTTAACTTATATATTCTACCAGATTGCTCCGGGCAGTGTAAATATTGCCTCCCAGACAAACAGCCTGTACCACGCGGTACAGGCTGTGTTTTAACGCCAGGCGGCCATGTGCAGCAATTTACCCTGCTGCAATCGCTCCGGGATTCGGTCGTTGCGGATTAAATCGGCGTAGGTTTCTCGCTCCAGGATCAGGTCGGCCTTCCCGTTGTGTACCAGCACCATGGCCGGCCGGGGCAGGCGGTTGTAATTCATGGACATGGTGTAGTTATAGGCGCCGGTACAACTGACCAGCAGGATGTCCCCGGTTTCCACCCGGGGCAGCTCGATGTCCCAGATCAGCATGTCTCCTGATTCGCAGCATTTCCCGGCTATAGATACCTTCTCTTCGGCCGGCCAATCCATCTTATTGGCCAGGCAGGCTTCGTAACGGGACTGGTACAGGGCCGGGCGAGGGTTGTCACCCATTCCGCCATCCACGGCCACATACTTGCGAACGCCGGGAATGTCCTTGATCGCCCCCACGGTGTAAACCGTGGATCCGGCCGGGCCGCTGATGGAGCGCCCCGGCTCCACCAGTAGAGTAGGAACGGGCATCTCATACTGATGGGCTTTTTCTTGGAGCGCCTCTATCACACTGTCGGCGTAAACTTGCACTGGTTGGGGCGCATCGCCGGCTACATAGTATATGCCCAGGCCGCCGCCCAGATCCAGCTCGGCGGGCATCCAGCCGGTTTCCCCTTTCATCTGTCCAGCAAAGTCCATCATTACCCGGGCGGCGTGGATATAAGATTCCAGCTCGAAGATCTGTGAACCGATATGGCAGTGCAGTCCCACCAGGTCGATATGCGGGCAGTTCAGAGCTTCCCGTACGCCTGCTGCCGCCTGCCCGGTTTGAATGGCCAGGCCGAACTTGCTGTCAATCTGGCCGGTCTTGATGTACTCGTGGGTGTGAGCCTCTATACCCGGGGTGATGCGCAGGATGACCCTGGCCAGCACGTCCTTTTCTCCGGCCAGCTGGTTCAAAAGGTGTAGCTCATAAAGATTATCTACCATGAAGCGGCCCACACCGGCCTCCAGGGCCATCTGCAGTTCGGCAGGCGACTTGTTGTTGCCGTGGAAGTAGACCCTTTCCATGGGAAAGCCAGCTTTGAGCGCTGTGTACAGCTCACCGCCGGACACCACGTCCAGGCCAAGGCCTTCTTCCTGGACTATTTTACAGATGGCCAGAGTGAGCAGAGTCTTGGCTGCATAAATGACCCGGGCGCCATAGCGTTCGGTAAAGGCCCGGTAATACTGGCGGCAGTTATCACGAAAGCAGGCTTCGTCTATTATATAAAGCGGTGTGCCAAACTGGCGGGCCAGTTCCACCACGTCACAACCGCCAATATACAGGTGGCCGTCGGCCCCTGCCTGCATGGTACCTTGCAGCTTCATCGCTTTGTATTACCTCCTGGATGGTAGTGTCATGGACTGGTTACCATGAAGAAACCAGGCCAAGAGCAGCGTAGCCCGCCCGTTTGAATGCCGGCACAGGTCTTGCTGCTCCAAACAAAAAGCGGCCAACAAATAATATATGCATGGCCGCTGGAACAGGCAATACCAATCCCCTCCTCCCCGCGGTGAGATAGCACTCCACTCCCGGCCGGGACAGCCGGGGGTGACAGTCCGACACCTGTTCGATGCCGGCCCAGTACAACAGCCGCAGCAGGACAGCTGTTGCACTTCGGCGGACGGCCCTTTCCCGCGGGTTCATTCTCCTGCAGACATCCCCCGCAGTACTCTTGCCGGTCCGCGCCTCTACCCCACCCCCCTGCGGAGATGAGGTACACCCTATGCAATTTGTCATAATTTTAACATGTGCTGCAACCAGGTGTCAATCAAATGCCGGCGCGGCTTCTTTCCAACATTTCGGCAGTTTTACTCCACCCGGGGCAACCGGTGCAAGGCCTTTTGCAGATCTTCTTCGGGCAGCGGGTAGTCTTCCAGTTTGCCCGCCATAAACAGGTCGTAGGACGGCAGATCCAGCAGTCCATGGCCGCTCATGTTAAACAGAATCACCCGGCTCTCCCCCGCCTCCCGGGCCGCCAGGGCTTCTTCAATAGCCGCCTGCACGGCGTGAGCCGATTCGGGAGCGGGCAGGATCCCTTCGCAGCGGGCAAAGAGAGTGGCCCCCTGGAAGATGGCTGTCTGCCCCAGCGCGCGGGCTTCGGCCAGCCCCTGGTGTACCAGCAAACTGACCAGAGGAGAGTCTCCGTGATAGCGCAGCCCGCCGGCATGGATGCCCGGTGGCATGAAATTGGCCCCCAGGGTATACATCTGCACCACCGGCGCCAGGCCGGCCACATCGCCGTAGTCGTAGGCAAATTTACCCCTGGTGAGCGTGGGACAGGATACCGGCTCTACCGCTAATAGCCGTACCCGGGCGTTGTGTACCAGTTTGTCATGGGCAAAGGGAAAAGCCAGGCCGGCAAAGTTGCTCCCGCCACCGCAGCAGCCGATGACTACGTCGGGGTAGTAACCGGCCTTGGCCATCTGAACTCTGGCTTCCAGGCCAATCACGGTCTGGTGCAGGCAGACGTGGTTGAGCACACTGCCCAGGGCGTAGTTGGTGTCGGACCGTCCGGCCGCATCTTCCACCGCCTCGCTGATGGCAATACCCAGGCTGCCCAGCGAGTCCGGGTCCTGCTCTAAAATGCGCCGGCCGGCGTCAGTGTGTTCGCTGGGTGAAGCAATAACAGTGGAACCGAAAATCTCCATCAGGGAGCGCCGGTAAGGCTTCTGGTTATAGCTTACTTTTACCATGTATACAGTACACTCCAGGCCAAAGAAGGTACAGGCCTGGGACAGGGCAATGCCCCACTGTCCGGCACCGGTCTCGGTGGCCAGCCTCTTGATGCCGGCCTTTTTATTATAATAGGCCTGGGGTACCGAAGTGTTGAGCTTGTGGCTACCGGCCGGGCTGACCCCTTCGTACTTGAAGAAGATTTTGGCCGGAGTATCCAGCACCTGCTCCAGCTTTTTAGCCCGATAGAGGGGCGAAGGCCGCCAGATTTTATATATTTCCTGTACTTCTTCCGGTATTTCAATCCAGCGCTCGGTGCTCACTTCCTGAGCAATCAGATCGGGTGGGAAGATAGCCGACAGTTCTTCCGGCGTAACCGGCTGCAGCGTGGCTGGATTGAGGGGTGGCGGGGGCAGTTCGGGCAGGTCGGCCTGGATATTGTACCAGGCCCGGGGCATTTCACTTTCGGTGAGCAGAATTTTTCTCTCACTCATCTCGGCTGATTCTCCTCTCTTCTGGGAAATCTTCTATGGTGAATACAAACATAAAATAATTCTAATTAATTAATTGCGATCAGTCAATAAAATTTGCCGTGATCAACACGGCACAGTCAGTGCTGGTAGCAGGCACAGGGGCCGGTGGCACATTTGCCGCAAACATCACAGAGGCTTAAATCCCGGTAGTGGGCATCCACCTCCAGAAGATGAATGTAGCAGAGTTTTTTGTTCAACCCCTGCGCGGTTAGTGCGCCGGTGGGGCAGGTTTTGACACATACCTGGCAGGTGCCCTTTCTTTTGTACTGGCAATATTCCTGCTCCGGGCGCTGGGTAACCGGCAGTTCACAATCCAGAACTATACTGCCCAGTCGCCCGGCACAGCCGGCGGCTGTGATCAGCATATGGTGCAGTCCGAAGGTACCCAGGCCGCAAATATAGGCAACGTGTTTGTGCGACCAGAAAGAGACCAGCTTTTCCGGATCGAAGTTGTGGGTGGGTTTCTGCCAGGCGGCCCTGATGCCGCGGTTGGCCAGGTGAGCGGCCAGCATGGCGCAGATATGTTCGATTAACTGGTTGGTGACAATGTAGGCTTCCGCCCAGCTGCGCGCCACATACGGGTGGTTTTTATTTTCCAGTACCAGTTCCCGGCGGAAAGGCACAAAAAAGGCCACCACACTGCGCGCTTCGGGCAGAATGTCCCGGGGCAGCAGATGCCCCGGTCCCACCAGTTCTCGGAGACGGGCAAACAAAGGGTCATCTGCGCTAGCCACTCCGACCAGCGGCGTACTGTACAGCGGATGCGGGCTGCTTTGCACCAGTTCAGCAATCAGATTGTGTATATCCTGCAAAAGGTACATGATCACCTTCACCTCTCATCTGATGATTCGATTGCTTATTTTCAGCGGAAAAATATTTTCCTAAAACAACATTCTCCCTGTAGTTTGATTTTCCTCCGGGTACAAAAAAATCAGCTGTTTTTCAGCTGATTTTTTCCATTTCTTGTTCCTGGCCGGTTTGATCCAGTTCCTGGGACCAGCGGCCGCAGCGATCACCCCAGCGGGCGATGATCTGCCCTTCTTCCCGGATCTCGACAATTTCGCAGCTATTGGGGCAGCCGGAGCAGGAAAAGCCGCCGGTGGCAAAGCTGTGCTGGGCCACCTGGAAACCTTTGAACCGGCTGGGTATGCCGGTCAGAGCGTGTTCTGCCGCCAGCAGGGCCGCTCCCACCGCTCCCATGACGTGATAGTTGGGCGGTACGATGATTTTTTCACCCAGAATTTCAGCAAAAGCCTGGCGCATGCCCGCATTGGCCGCCACCCCTCCCTGAAAGACAATGGGAGACAGCAGCGGTTTGCCCTTGGCCACATTGTTCAGATAGTTGCGCACCAGAGCCCGGCAGAGACCGGCCACAATATCGGCCAGGCTGTGTCCCATCTGCTGCTTATGGATCATGTCCGACTCGGCAAAGACTGCACAGCGGCCGGCTATGCGCACGGGAGAAACAGCTTGCAGAGCCAGTTCACCAAACTGATCCACGGGCAGGTTAAGCCGGGCGGCCTGCTGATCCAAAAAAGAGCCTGTTCCCGCGGCGCAGACCGTGTTCATGGCAAAATCTATCACCAGACCGTGACGCAAAATAATCAGTTTGGAATCCTGACCACCTATTTCCAGCACGGTCTGCACACCGGGGACCGCAGCGCTGGCTGCCACGGCGTGGGCGGTGATTTCGTTCTTGACCACATCGGCACCCACCATCACGCCGGCCAGATGCCGCCCGCTGCCCGTCGTTCCCACACCTCGCACAACAGTTTTGGGCGGGAGCAACCGGGCCATTTGCTGCAACCCTTCCTGCAGAGTTTTCAGAGGGCGCCCCTGGGTGCGCAGGTACAGAACCTGCCGCACCACCCGGTCGTCATCCAGGAATACCAGGTTGGTACTCACCGAACCCACATCAATTCCCAGAAACCCTTTCATTCAGGCTAACGCTCCTTTACTTCTTTTTTGCCTGGCCAGCAGATCCACAAAGGCCTCCAGGCGGGTTTGCACACCGGCAGCCCCCGAATGTTCATCCACAATCAGGCTCATTACAGGCATACCCGTGTCCTGACTGACCCGGGGCAGTATGCCCATAGCCACAATTTCCGGCATGCAGGTAAATGGCAATACATGAATAGCTCCGTCATAACCCTGGCCGGCGTAGTATACCGCACTGCCCACACTTTCCTGACCGTGCCCTCCCACAAAATGTGCCAGGTAGGGCAGGGCAGCCTGATGAAAGGCCTTGCTGCTGCGCATGCCTCGCACCAGTCCCAGAAAGAGATGATCATTAATCCATTCCGAAAGGTAGATGGAACGGTCCACCTCTACACCCATCTCGCCCAGCCTTTTTTCCAGCTCCAGGTTGGCAAAAGGCTCCAGCAGGGTGTAAATCTCCCCGATCAGGGCTACCCGCAGCACCGGCCGGTGTACAGTGGGTACCTCCTCCAAAAGTTGCCAGGCTCGCTGCCGGGCCTCCTCCAGTTCTTCCCAGTTACTGGCCGCATCCAGTATGCTCAGGGCCGCCTGTAGAGCCTGTTCGGTAGCTCCCCGTCGTTTTTCCCGCGGGCGCAGGTAAAAAGCTTTTTTCTCCAGGCGATCAACCAGGCAGGCTTTGCGAAAACCAAAACGGATGCCCTGCATGACCTGCCACCAGGATTTCTGACCGGTGATGTACTTGATTCTCTGGAGAAGTTCTCCGATATGTTTTTCCGGCGGTTCCATGACCACCAGATGGTAGTCGTAGCCCAGGTCGCGCAGGATAACATGTTCCACCTGGGCATAGTAGCCAAAACGGCACGGACCGCAGCCACCGGCCATAACAATGGTGTCCGCTCCCATCTCCCGGGCCTGGATGAAATTGCCCAGGTTCAGTTTGAGAGGCAGACAGGCAAATTCAGGAGCCCACTTGGCTCCTGCCTGGAGAGCCTGTTTGTTGCACGGTGGCGGTACTACCACCGGCACCCCCAGATATGTGAGCATGGCTTTCAGACTGATCCACAGATTACCCATATGCGGAAAAGTGACCCGCATCTTTTATCGCCTCCCCTGTCTGTTCATGCGCTGGCCCCGGTCCGGCTGCCTGCTACGGCGACCATATCCAGAAAGGCTTCCAGTCTGGTGAGCAGACCGGCTTCACCGCTGTGTTCATCAATAACGATATTCATAAAAGGTTTCCCCGGCCGGCTGCGGGCCCGGCTGGCAATCAGTTCGCCAATCAGGGCATCGGGACCGCAGGCAAAGGAGGAAAGATGGATCAGTCCGGTAATATGGGCAGCATCCAGGAAATAATAACCCGCCCCGATCAGCAACCGGCCCAGTGTCCAGAAGATTTTTTTGGGCAGATGGGCGGTTTCTTGCTGGATCCGGTCACTGTTCACCTGTTCCACTACAGCCACCCGCCACCCGCGCCGGCTCAGCTTGTCCAGGAGTTGCAAATTCAGATAGCTGTCGTAAACCAGATAGGGATGCCCGATAACGGCAATAATTCCCCGACCCGGGTCACCTGTCTCCGGCAGGGGTAAAGCATCTGTTGCCCTGTCTTTTTGTGATAGCCCTTCCTGCAGGAAAGATATGGCCTGTTCGGGCAGCCAACCGGCCAGCAGCAGCCTTTCATATTCCTGCTGTACCTGCCGGGCCTGCTGCGCCGCCTGTCTGATCTGCTTTTCGGTCCGCCCCAGTGCCCGGCCCATTTGTTGGTAAGCAGCCATGAGATCATCCGGCCGGCGGTAGGTATTGATGGACGGTGTGAGCAGCGGAGGCAGGGACAGGCCGCTGTGACGAACCATCTCGGGCAGCCCCAGGAACTTGGGACAAATGTACTCCCGCGGATGGACGCTGACCAGGCGGGGCAAAAAAATAAAGTCTACCTGAGCGGCCAGCCGGGCCAGGTGACCAAAAGTTACTTTGACGGGCAGGCAGGCTTCATCCAGGCTGTTAGCCAGACCCTGCTCCAGAATTTGCTTATTGGTCGGAGGAGAAACCACCACGCTGATGCCCAGAAAAGAAAAAAATGCCTGCCATTGCGGGTAGTAATGATAGTAAAGCAGGGACCGGGGTATGCCTACTCTGGTGCTCATAAATGCAAAACCTCCCCCTGTATTATTGACCGTTTCCGGGGGAGGTTATACGTGCTAACGGGAGCGCCGGGAGCCGGGTTTGCGAGCGGCAACCGCCACCGCCTGTCGCACAGGCTGCTGCGGCTTTAATATGCTGGGACGGGTGTTGTGCATGGCCACCGGGGTGCGAATCAAGATGGTCTTCAGTGCCGTCCAATTGAAAGGAATCAGCGGCCAGAGATAGGGTACCCCAAAAGAGCGGGTGGTCACCAGATAAATGAACAGGAGCAGAAAGCCTATAAGAAAACCGGGCAGCTTAAAGGCCGCCACCATGAAGAGCAGGAACAGACGGGCCAGGCGGTTGGCAAAGCTCAGCTCGTAACTGGGAGTCATGAATGTGCCCACGGTGGCCGTAGCGGCATACATGATCACTTCGGGCGAGAACAGCCCCACTGTGGTGGCTATCTGCCCGATCAACAATGCGGCAATCAAACCGGTGGCGGTAGCCAGCGAGCTGGGGGTATGGATGGTGGCCAAACGCACCATATCAATGGCAATTTCGGCAATCAAAAACTGGACGACGATGGGCACGTTGCCCACTTTGTTCGGTCCGATAAACTTCAAAGCCGGTGGCAGGATTTCGGGCTGCAGAACGGCCAGCAACCAGAGCGGCAGCAGGAAAACTGAAATCAGCACTCCGACAAACCTGACCCAGCGCAGGTAAACCCCAATGGTGGGGTTTTGCCGGTACTCTTCGGCGTGGTGCAGGTGATGCCAGAAGGTTACCGGAGTGATCATCACACTGGGGGAGGTATCCACCAGCAGCAGAACATGCCCTTCCAACAGATGTTCGGCCGCCACATCGGGTCGCTCGGTGTAGCGCACCCGGGGATAGGGGTTCCAGTAAGAACCGGGTGAAATGAGCTCCTCCAGGGTTTTTTCGGCCATGGGCATACCGTCAATCCGCACCTGCTGAAGACGTTCTTTGATCTCCTGTACCAAATCGGGATTGGCCACATCTTTCAGATAACAGACCACCACATCGCTGCGCGATCTTTCGCCCACTGTAACGATTTCCATGCGCAAGTTGGGGTCGCGCAGGCGGCGGCGAATGAGCGCCGTATTGAAGACCAGGGTTTCCACAAATCCGTCCCGGGAACCTCGCACCACTTTCTCCAGGTCGGGCTCTTCCGGACTGCGCACGGGATAGGTGCGGGCATCGATGATAATGGCCTGATCCTGTCCATCAACCAGCAGGGCCTGGGGTCCCATCAATACTTTTTCCACGACGTCTTCCAGGTACTGCGCCCGGTCCACTTCGGTGTAGGAAATGTGGCCGGCAAACAGTTTTTCAAAAGTATTGAGGGTGATATCCTCCTGCTGCAGGGTGACCAGGTGACGCAGCAGCAATGTGACAATCTGGTCGTTGGTCAGACCGTCGATAAACAGCAGGGCGATTTTTACCCGGCCCACGGTCATCTGCCGCAGGATCACATCAAAATTTTCCTTGATGGCCATTTTTTCCTGTAAAAAAGCCAGGTTTTCCTCCAGTTTGGTGCTGAGGCGGGTTTTGTGTTTTGTGTCTTCCAAAATAAAATCACTCCCGGCTGATATTATCACCTCGAAACCAAACCCGAACGGTAACTGGTATACACCCGCAACGTTCAGCTGAAAAATTTATGTGATTGTACTAGCCCTTTGGTTTAAAGGCCAGTGCCGTCAGGTAGCCGAAAACCACCGCCGCCGTGATGCCGCCGGCCGTGCTGGCCAGTCCACCGCTGAACAGACCCACTATTCCTTTCTCGCGCACACCTTCCAGCACTCCTTTGGCCAGCAGGTGCCCGAACCCGGTCAGGGGAACTGAAGCGCCGGCGCCGGCATAATCCACCAGGGGCTGGTACCAGCCCAGGGCGCTCAGGAACACTCCGGCGGTAACAAATCCCACCAGCACATGGGCCGGTGTGATCCGGTAGCTGGTCAGGTCCATCAGCAGTTGACCCACCACACAGAACAAGCCGCCTATCACAAAGGCCTTGAGCAACAGCAGCAGCATTTTCTCTCACCTTCTTAACCGGCCGTAATGGCCACACCGTGGGCGATGGCCGGGATATGTTCACCCTGCTGGGTGGAGGTGGTGCTGAGCAACGCTCCCGTCCCCACACCCAGAAAATTCTTCAGCATGCCGGACTGTAACTGGCGGTAGATATATCCGCAGGTGACTACTGCCGAACAGGCGCAGCCACTGCCGCCGGCATGCACATCCTGGGTGGGAGAAAAGATCAGCATGCCGCAGTCGCGGTAGCGGTCTCCCACCTGGTGTCCGGCCCGGGCCAAAAGCTGGGTGACCAGCTGGTGCCCGTAACGTCCCAGATCGCCGGTGGCAATCAGGTCGTAGTACTGTAAAGACCGGCCCGTATCCAACAGGTGCCGCAGAATGGTCTCGGTAGCGGCCGGAGCCATGGCTGAGCCCATGTCGGCGGGATCGGACTGCTGCAGATCCAGCACGGTTCCAATGGTGGCATGGGTGATGCGCGGTCCCTGACCCTGTCTGGCCAGAACGCAGGCCCCCGCACCGGTAACCGTCCACTGGGCGGTCATGGTGCGCTGGTTGCCGTGTTCCAGGGGGTAGCGGAACTGCCGCTCGGCGGTGCAATAGTGGCTGGAAACACCGATCAGTACAAAATCGGCGAAACCCCCATCAATCAACATACTGCCCAGGGCCAGAGCTTCGTACATGGTGGAACAGGCTCCGTACAGTCCCAAAAAAGGGATATTTAGTTTGCTCGCCGTAAAATTGGCGCTGATCAGCTGGTTTAAAAGGTCTCCGGCCAGCATAAAATCAATGCTTTCCGGGCTCAAACCGGCCTTGGCCAGAGCTAACTGCAGCACCTCCTCCAGCATCTTGCGCTCGGCCCTCTCCCAGGTTTTTTCACCGTAGTAGGTGTCCGGGATGATTTTATCCATGTAACTCGCCAGTGGGCCCTGCCCCTCTTTGGGACCGGCCAGGGCGGCCGCCGATATGATCACCGGAGGAGAGGCAAAAGCCACGGTAGCCAGGCCCATTCTTTTGGGCGCGGTCATATCATCACCTCAATTGCTGACCGATCAGGTAAAAAAGCCCCACCAGCCAGGCGCTGACAATACCATAGACCAGCACCGGCCCGGCCACAGTGAATAAACGTGCACCCACGCCCAGCACCAGGCCCTCGGCCCGGAACTCAATGGCCGGCGCCACCATGGCATTGGCAAAACCGGTGATAGGCACCACGGCCCCGGCACCGGCAAAGCGCCCGATTTCATCGTAAACCCCCAGGCCGGTGAACAGGGCGGATAAAAAAACCAGGGTCAGTGAGGCCAGAGTAGAAGCGTCGGTTTTTCCTGCCCCCAGACTTTGATAGAGCAGCACCAGCCCCTGTCCGATGGCGCAGATGGTTCCTCCCACCAGAAAAGCTGCCAGTACATTGCGCCAGATGGCCGGGCCGGGCTTGACTGCATTGACCATATCCTGGTACTGTTTAGGACTCAATTTGAGTACGGGCATTACATTGCTCCCCCTCTCCCGTATATTTTTTCCCGGCATTCCTCGCTTATGCAAAAGGGGCGCTGTCTGCACAGCGCCCCCGGCTTCAAGATTTGTGGGCAATCTTCAGGTTGGCTTTGTACCTGACCACCCGGCCGTTTTCCACATGGGCGGTAAAATTAACTACCTCCACTCCGACAATATCGCTCATGGAGCTGGACGCTTCGTTGATGGCCGACTGGACCGCGTCCTTCCAGCCAATGGTGGACTCTCCCACCATTTCTGATACCTTGATGTGCATAATTTCGCCTCCTGCTTGGATAATTTAGGACATACTTATTTTTTACGTTGGCCGCTCAATTATGCATGCAACTGGCCGGCTCGGAGAGGATCTGGCGCAGCTTCTTCAGGGCCTGACGTTCCAGCCGGGACACCTGTACCTGGGAAAGTCCCAGCCGGCTGGCTATGTCGGCCTGGGTGCGGTCTTCATAAAAGCGCCAGAGCAAAATATTTCTGTCCCGCTCGGGCAAATTGTTGATGATCTCCTTCACCGCCAGCCGGTCCAGCCACTGCATGTCCCCCTGTTCGCTGTACTCCAGCTGGTCCAGCAGATAAATAGGGTCACCGTCGTCCTGGTGCAGAGTTTCGTAAATCGAGGCCGGCGACTGGGCTGCTTCCAGCGCCAGGATGACTTCCTCCCGGGAAATTCCCAGGCTTTCGGCCACTTCGCTGACCGAAGGCTCCCGGCCCAGGCGGCCGGTAAGCATGTCTTTGGTTTGCTGGATCTTATAGGCCAGCTCTTTCAGAGAACGGCTTACCTTCACCGGATTGTCATCCCGCAGAAAACGGCGGATTTCTCCCACAATCATGGGTACCGCGTAGGTGGAAAACTTGACATCGTAATTCAAGTCAAATTTGTCAATGGCTTTCATTAAGCCGATACAGCCGATTTGAAAAAGGTCTTCCAGCTCATATCCCCTGTTCTGAAAACGGCGTACCAGGTTGAAAACCAGCTTCAAGTTGCAGTTGATCAATTTTTCCCGGGCCCTGGAGTCCCCCTGACGGGCTTTTTTCAGCAGTTCTTTAATTTCCGCATCCTTCAGCAGGGGAAAACGGGGCAGGTGCATACTGGCCAGCCTGCTCATATCCTCGCCCTACCTTCAGTGCCCGGCAATGGCCGGTATGGCCCGGGAGGTTTTTTTGCTCAGCACTATTCTGGTGCCCTGTCCGGGCCGGCTGTGAACCTGCAGGCTGTCGGCAAAAGACTGCATAAAGGTAAAACCCAGGCCCATGCGTTCCGGATCGGTAGTAAAGGCAGGCTGCAGAGCTTTCTGAACATCGTTGATTCCGCAGCCGCGATCTTCAATCGTCACCACGATGCGATCATAATACAGTTCTGTGGCGATGCACACTGTGCCCATCCGGGAACCGGCGTAACCGTGGACAATAGCGTTGGTAACCGCTTCGGATATGGCTACTTTCAGCTCTTCCAATTCGGCCAGGGTGAAATCCAGCTGGGAGGCAAAGGCGGCCACCGCCACACGGGCAAAAGCGACATTGGCCGGTTGACTGGAAAATTCCATGCTCATTTTGTTAATTGGTTGCACTTAATGTTCCCCCCAGTTCAAAATAAAATATTGCTTCACTTTCATGGGGAAATTCTTTCATCAACCTGAGCAGCCCCGATACTTCCAGAGTGCTGCGGATGGCGTCCGGTATTCCGGTTAGCAGCAGCTGTCCTCCACTGGCGGCCAGTTTTTTATAACGCCCCAGAATGACTCCCAGACAAGAGCTATCTATGAATGTGACCTTGCTGAAATTGATGATCAAGTTTTTGGCCCCGTGCCGGCGCAGTGCTTCGTCAAGCAGGTAGCGCCACTGATCGGCCACGGCTATATCCAGCTCTCCGGCCGGCCGTACAATTAATATGTGCTGGAAATAATCCATATTTATCTCCAAGGTTACAACCTCCTCAACTCGTTTGTCCATTAAACATATTACCATATATTGTATATTAAATCAAATTGTACCATGTCAATCCGGATAAAAAATCCGCCGGCCGCAGGCCGGCGGTGATGATAATAATTTATTCTGGAACGAAACTGGTGTTATTGTCCCAGCATTTTCCGACAGGCCTTCCGGAAAATGTCCGGCAGGCTGGCGGATGGTACGTCGTAGGCTGCCAGCAGGGGATAGCGAGCCACTTCTTTGCTTTCCCTGGTAATAACCAGCTCACCCACTTTCTGCCCCTTCCGCACCGGTGCAGTCACATAGGCGGGCAGCCGCCACTCTTTTCGGTAGGCGGATTCTTTATCGGCTTTGGGTAAAACCAGGGTAATGGATTTAAAGCTGATTACGCCCACACTGTCCCGGGCCCCCCGCTGCACGGGTATCTCTTTTACCGTCTGGCCAGCCGCCAACAGGGGCAGAGCTTTATAGGCGGCATAACCGTAATTGAAAAGTTTGATGCTTTCTCGAAAATGGCTTTTGGGTTCGGGGCATCCCAGCACCACAGCAATCAGACGCAAATTGTTGCGCAGGCAGGAGGAGGCTAAACAGTACCTGGCTTCCGTGGTCCAGCCGGTTTTGCCGGCATCCACCCCCCGGTACCACTTGAGCAATTTGTTGGTATTCCAGAGCTTGAACTCACCACCGCGCAAGTCATACTCGTAAATGCTGGAGATCTTGATGAACAGCTCGTGCTCCAGACATTGTCTCAGGATGGTGGCCAGATCGGCCGCACTGGTGTAGTGGTCGGGGGCGGGTAAACCGGTAGGATTGCTAAAATGAGTGTTTTTGAGTCCCAGCCGGGCAGCCCGTTCATTCATCATTTGTACGAAGGCCTCTTCACTGCCGGCAATATGCTCGGCCACAGCCACACTGGCATCATTGGCCGAACCCACGGCAATAGCGATGAGCATTTCCTGGAATGTGAATTTCTCGCCCGGTTCCAGATAGATCTGAGAACCTCCCAGAGAACAGGCGTGTTCGCTGGCCACAACCTGGTCGTCCAGTTTAACCTGGCCGTTTTCCACTGCTTCCAGAGCCAGCAGCAGGGTCATCAGCTTGGTGACGCTGGCCATGGGCAGGCGCTGTTCCGGGTTTTTGGCATAGAGTATCTGCCCGCTGTGCGCCTCCATGAGCACGGCGCTGGTAGCGGTTGTTTCCAATTGGGGTACCGTCAGGGCGGGAGCGGTGCGGGCATATCCGGCGCAGGCTCCTACCAGCAGTGTGGCTATCAGAACTGAAATGGTCAGCCATTTCCTTCGCACTTGTCCGGCATCCTCCTTTGCGCTTATTGTACGGGTATAGTATTGTAAGTGGCCAAAAAAGATATACCTTCCCGTACTGCTATTTAATGTTAAGACTGGTTGTAACAAGGGTTGCTGCCTCATCATACCATATATTAAAAATAATTCCCTGTGCAAAGGAGGCAAAGTCATGGCTGATTTAAGCTGCACACCCTGGTCCAACTGGTGGTGGATCATCGGTCTGTTTTTCTTCTTCCTGCTCCTGATTCTGATTATCTGTATTGCCTGCTGCTGCTCATAAAAGGAAAAGAAGCCCTCACCTGCCCTCCGCAGAGCGAAGCCCCATTGCCATCTGGCAATGGGGCTTCGCCTTAATTTTCCCCCATAGATTATTGAGGCCGGTTCACTCTCCGGCAGAGATACGTTCCATGACCAGCGGCCACTGCGGGGGAGGTTGCTCTACTATCCTGATGCCCTGTTCCAGCACAGGCCGGGCCTGGCCCAGTCGTTCTGGATCATTGTAGTGCAGTACGGCCAGAGGCTGACCGGCCTGTACAGGGCAGCCCGTTTTGGCCAGCAGCTGAATGCCGGCGGCCAGATCAACAGAATCCTCTCTGGTAGCCCTTCCGGCGCCCAGCAGCATGGCCGCCCGCCCCACCGGCAGGGCATCAATTTCCAGCCAGCCGGCACGGGTTGCTGGAACCACATCCTGCCCAACCGCCCGGGGCAGCAGAGTGGCGTTTTCCAGCACCTGTGGATTACCCCCCTGGGCCAGGATTATCTCCCGGAATTTGGCCAGCGCCCGGCCGCTGTCCAGAAGCTCCTGCAGGAGTTGCCTGCCCTGCTCCGGGCTCTCCGCCCTGCCCGCCCGGTAGACCATTTCCGCTCCCAGCACCAGGCAGAGCTCTCGCAGGTCTTCCGGGCCCCGTCCCTTAAGGGTGTCGATGGCTTCCGCCACTTCCAGGGCATTACCCACCGCGTAACCCAGGGGCTCTTGCATGGCAGTCAGGTAGGCCACGGTGGTGCGGCCCATGTCCCGGCCAATCTGGACCATTACGTCAGCCAGCCGGCGGGCTGCTTCCCGGTCTTTCATAAAAGCCCCCCGGCCCACTTTTACGTCCAGCAGGATCACATCGGCCCCCGCCGCCAGCTTTTTGGACATGACACTGGCCGCAATGAGGGGTATGCTCTCCACCGTACCGGTAACATCGCGCAGGGTGTACATTTTTTTGTCGGCCGGCACCAGGTTGCCGGTCTGGGCGGCCACGGCCGCCCCCACCCGGGCCACCTGCTGGAAAAACTGTTCTGCCGGCAGTTCGACTTGAAATCCGGGAATGGCGCTGAGCTTATCCACGGTACCACCGGTATGACCCAGTCCCCGGCCGGACATTTTGGCCACCGGTACACCGGCCGCCGCCACCAGAGGTATTAGCACCAGTGTAGTCTTGTCACCCACCCCGCCCGTGCTGTGTTTATCAACTTTGCGTCCGGGGATGGTACCCAGGTCGATCTGCTCACCCGACAGGAGCATGGCCCGGGTCAGGGCAGTGGTTTCGGCCCGGGTCAGGCCGCGCCAGCAGACTGCCATCAGCCAGGCAGCCATTTGATAATCAGGGATGGTACCGGCAGTAAAGCCGTCAACAATGGCAGCAATCTCCTCCGGACTGTGTTCATAACCTTCCCGCTTGTACACAATCAAATCCACCATGCGCACTGTGCTCACATCCTTTACACCGCCCCGATGCTGGCCGCAAAGCTGGTACCGGCGGGCAAATTAATCTGGAAGATCTCACCTACCGTGGCAGCAATGTCCGCAAAGCTTTGCCGCGTTCCCAGGTCAACTCCCCGGCGCAGCGCCGGCCCGTAAACCAAAAGCGGCACATACTCCCGGCTGTGGTCCGTGCTGCGGGTGGTGGGATCGCAACCATGGTCGGCCGTAATGATTAGCAGCTCCTTTTCCGTCAGAGCCGCCAGCAGGTGGGGCAAAAACCGGTCCAGCTCCTCCAGCGCCCGGGCATAACCCGGCGGGTCATTGCGGTGACCGTACAGCATATCAAATTCCACCAGGTTGGTAAACACCAGACCGCGGCGGTGCTCCTGCAGGCAGGCCAGAGTCTTTTCCATTCCCTCGGCGTTGCTTTTGGTGGGATGGCTGGCAGTAATGCCATCTCCGGCAAAAATGTCGTTGATCTTGCCCACTGCCTGCACAGCCAGGCCGGCTTCCTTCAAGAGGTGCAGTAGATGAGGGCGGGGCGGCCGCAGGGAGTAATCATGCCGGTGCGGCGTGCGCTGGAAACTGCCGGGCTGGCCGGTAAAGGGACGGGCAATCACCCGGCCCACCGCATGCTCGCCGGTCATGATTTCCCGGGCGATCTGGCAGATTTCATAGAGCCGGGGCAGCGGTATAATCTCTTCGTGGGCGGCAATTTGCAGCACACTATCCGCCGAGGTGTAGACTATGGGATAGCCGGTACGCATGTGTTCGGCTCCCAGTTCGGCAATGATCTCAGTGCCCGAAGCCGGTTTGTTGCCCAGCACCGGAGAACCGATGCGCTCGGTGAGAGCCTGGATCACGTCCGGGGGAAAGCCGTGGGGGTAAGTGGGAAAAGGCTTTTCCAGGATTATCCCGGCTATTTCCCAGTGTCCCGTGGTGGTATCCTTACCCGCTGATTTTTCAGCCATTTTGCCATAGCAGGCTGCAGGATGACTGACGGGCGGAACGCCTTCAATGGGGGCAATATGGCCCAGGCCCAGAGAGCTCAATGCCGGCAGGTTTAATCCCCCCACCGCCCGGGCCAGGTTGCCCAGGGTGTTGCTTCCCCCATCGCCGTAAAGGTGGGCATCGGGCAGAGCGCCCACTCCGGCGCTATCCATAACCAAAAGCACTACTTGTTCAATAAAGGACATTCAGGTCACTCCTTACCGTCCGACGGGCGCCGGGCGCGAGGATGGGTCTCCCGGTAAACTTGCTGCAGGTGAACACCGGTCAGATGCGTATAAATCTGGGTGGTGGCGATATCGGCATGGCCCAGCAGTTCCTGTACCGAGCGCAACCCGGCTCCAGCCTGCAGCAAGTGGGTGGCAAAGCTGTGCCTGAGCGTGTGAGGGGTGATCTGGTTGCCAATACCGCTCTTTAACGCGTATTTTTTTATGGCCTTCCAAAAGCTCTGGCGGGAAAGGCGCTGGCCGTACTGGTTGACAAAAAGCGGTCCGCCATCTTTTGACGCGGCCAGTCTGGGCCGGGCCTGCTGGAGGTACATGGTTAAAAACCGGCTGGCCACGCTGCCCACAGGCAATAGGCGTTCCTTAGAGCCTTTGCCCAGACAGCGCACCAGCCCGTGGACCAGATCCAGGTGTTCCACATCCAGGTTGACCACTTCGGAAACCCGCATGCCCGTGGCATACATGAGCTCCAGCATGGCTTTGTCCCGCAGGCCGGTGGGCTGTCCCAGGCGGGGCTGGGCCAGCAGCGTTTCCACCTGCTCCACTGTCAGCACCCGGGGCAGTTTCTGGCCGCTGCGGGGCGAGCTGAAGTTGCGGGTGGGGTCGAACGCTATGTACTTTTCCTGAACCAGGTAACGGTAGTAGGATTTCAGGGCGGCCAGACGGCGGGCCAGCGTGGCCGTCTGACAGCCCATTTCCTTCAAATGGCGCAGGTAGTCCAGCAGTGCCGGCCGGGCATCGTCATTCAGGATGGGATGGTTTTTCCCGGCACAGTAACTCTGATAGCTCAGCAGGTCGGAGCGGTAGGCCAGCACCGTATTGCGGGACATGCCACGCTCCACCGCCAGATAATGGAGAAACTCTTCCAGGTATGGCAGCATAACAAACTCAATCTATGGCAATCAGTTCATACTGCCGGGTGCCCAAACCGATTTCCTCCGCGTAGGCCAGCTGGCGGCGCCAGTCCACATTGGGATGGATGGCCATAAACTTGTCCGCCGTATTTTCATGACCGGCCAGGCGGGAGTTGCTCAGACCGGGTTCGCTGTTGACCAGATCCACACAGGCTTGATCCAGGGCTACCGGATCCAGCGAAGCCAGGATACCGATATCCCGGACAATGGGCGCATCGGTCCAGGAAAAACAGTCGCAATCGGGGGAAACGTTGGTAACGAAGGCTATAAAGCCGGCTTTGCCCTGCTTGTTTTTCAGCACGCCGGCTGTATATTCCACAATTTTTTCCTGGATGATGTCGGGCTGGGTACGCCAGTTAATGCCGATGGCCTGCTCGGGGCAGGTGACGGTACATTCACCGCAACCGATGCATTTGCTTTCGTCAATGCGGGCTTTCCTGGTCTCCTGAATAGCGATCGCCTCGCCCGGGCACCAGTGAGTACAACGGGCACAACCGATGCATTTTTCTTCACTGACCTGGGGCAGCACATCCGAGTGCATCATCTGCTTGCCGCTGCGACAGCCGCAACCCATACCCAGGTTTTTCAGTGTGCCGCCAAAACCAACCGCTTCATGTCCTTTAAAGTGGCTGATCGCAATCAGGGCGTCGGCATGAACGACAGCGCTGCCGATTTTCACTTCCGAAAAGTGCTTTAAATGCACCGGCACATTGATATAATCTTTGCCGTTCAGGCCATCAGCAATGATCAGCGGCGCGTTGACCACGGCAAAGGCAAAACCGTTCTCCAGGGCGGTAACCAGGTGATCCACCGCATTGGCCCGGGAACCCACATAAAGCGTGTTGGCATCGGTAATAAAGGGCTTGCCCTGCTGGCGGTGCACCATGTCCACCACCCGGCGGATGAACTGCGGGCGAATATACCCCGTGTTGCCCCGCTCTCCGAAATGCACCTTGATGGCCACCAGATCTCTGGGAGCCACCAGCTGATCAATACCACAGCGTTTGATCAGCTTGTCCACCTTATCCAGCAGATTATTCTTGTGGCTGGTACGCATGTTGGCGAAATACACTTTTGACGGCATCCGGTGCCGGAAAACAGATCAGTTCTGCCCTCCGGCCTTCACCTCCCCTGGTTATATCTGTCTATTTAGTATAATCTATTATACAAAACAAAGCCGGCTCTTTAAAAGCCGGTGCCAGGAAGATTTTGCTTAATCAGGCCAGCAATCTGGCATATTGTGGCAATGATAATGGCCAGAGCTACCAGCAGGCGAGCCAGGAGCATTACCTTGCGCCGCCAGGCCGTAATAATCAACAGCATATTTTTACCTCCCGGAAAGATATTTTCAGAGGATCAATTTACTCACCAGGCTGATGCACCAGGGTGTAACATAGATCTCGGCTATCCCACCCAGTAAATTGAGTCCCAGGACCAGCAGCATTAAACAGCTGTACCCCCACCAGTAGGGTAGTACTGGCTGCCGGCTGTCGAACCAGCGCCGGGTCAGCACCAGGCTGAAGGATACGGCGCCCCCTACGGCCAGAAACAGTGCCGTCAGGTAAAACAAATGCTGGGGTAACAGCGAGCATATGGCCAGCAGCAAGCCCTGCCGGGGATACTGCTGGAGCAGGTAGCCCACTGTAAAACCCAGGGCAAAGCCCCGCCCGAAAAGCAGCAGCAGGAGTAGCGGCAGCGCGAGTACGGTAACCCCTAGCAGATATATGAGCAGGGTTAAAATAATTTGACCGGTCACCAGGCGGTGCAGCTCTACAGCCCGGGCCTCGCCACTGGTCCCCTGTTTGAACAAGGCCAGCAGATACGCCGCCACGTTATCCAGCCGGGCCGGAGGAATGCTGCCCAGGTAAAGGTATCCCGCCCATACTCCACCGGCAAAGATGAGCACCAGTAACAGCCAAATGAGCCACCTAAGTGCCAGTAAGCGCAGCACTGCCCCCACCTCGCCGGTTTCTTACTAACATCATGCTTATGCCGGGGTGGAAAAATTATGCCGGCAAACCAGTGTTGCCGGCAACGTGGGTTATTCCCGGGCGGAGAGGGAGATGTAGCGGGCGATGGTCTCCAGCAAGGTTTTTTTCTTTACCGGTTTGGTTATATGATCATCACAACCGGCCAGCCGGCTCTTCTGCTCATCTTCCTTAAGGGCGTAGGCGGTGAGGGCAATGATGGGCACCGCCGGGCGCCCCCTGACAGCTTCCCAGCGGCGAATTAGAGCAGTGGCGGTATAGCCGTCCATCACCGGCATCTGCATATCCATCAGCACCAGATTAAACTGCTGCGACTTGACCTTTTCCACCGCCTCCTGACCGTTACGGGCCGTCTCAATTTCATATGGCGCTTCCTTGAGATAAGTCCGGAACAACAGCAGGTTGTCCGGGTTGTCCTCCACCAGCAGGATACGCCGCCGGCCGCTGCCCTGTCCCTCCCCTGCAGCGGCCGGGGTTTCCGACTCCGCCGGCCGGACAAGCTCAGCGCCCTTTTCTTCCCCCGGCCGAAAAGGCACTTGGAAATAAAACCTGCTGCCCTGCCCGGGTGTACTTTCTAGCCAGATACGGCCGCCCATCAGTTCCACCAGACGGCGGGAAATGGTCAGACCCAGCCCGGTACCGCCATAACGGCGGGTGGTGGAGGTGTCGGCCTGGGTAAAACTGTCAAATATAGTTTCTTGCTTGTCCAGTGGGATACCAATGCCCGTGTCAGACACAGTGAACAGCAGAACAATTTCATCATCCCGGCTGCACCCGCTGGTCGGCTGGTAACGGGATACCGTCAGGGAAACCCCACCCTGTTCGGTGAACTTGATGGCGTTGCCCAGCAGGTTGATCAGCACCTGCTGCAGCCGGTCCGGATCACCCTGCAGGTAGTCCGGAACATCTGGTTCTATACGATATTCCAGACTCAGTCCTTTCTGGCGGGCGCGCATTGCCAGTATCTGGCAGGGCCGGCTGATAATTTCAGACAGATGAAAGCCGGTGCTGATTAGCTGCAGGTGCCCGGCTTCTATTTTGGAGAGATCCAGAATGTCGTTAATCAAGCGCAGCAGGTTCTCCCCGGCTGATTTCAATATGCGCACATACTCGGCCTGTTCGCTGCTCAGATTGGTTTCGGCCAGCAGATCGGCCATGCCGATGATCGAGTTCAGGGGAGTACGTATTTCGTGACTCATGTTGGCCAGAAACTCGCTCTTGGCCCGGCTGGCCGCTTCTGCGGCCTCTTTGGCCAGGTTGAGCTCGTTGATCTTCTCCCGCAGCTGCACAGCCTGGGCTTTCAGCTGTTTCTTCTGTTTATCCAGCTCCAGAAAGACCCTGACCTTGCTCTTGAGAATCTCCGGTTCCAGCGGTTTGAACAGGTAGTCCACTGCTCCCGCCTCGTAACCCTGAAAGATATGCTTTTGCTCCTTGCTGATAGCGGTAACAAAAATTATGGGAATGTGGCGGGAGCGTTCACTGCGCCGCATCAGCTCGGCTATTTCAAATCCATCCATGTCGGGCATTTGCACATCCAAAAGCACCAGGGCCAGCTCCTGTTCCAGTACAATGGCCAGAGCTTCATTGCCCGTGGTGGCTTTGAAAATTTGCACTCCGGTATCCTCCAGGATGCTTTCCAACACCAGCAGGTTTTCCGGTCGGTCGTCAACAATCAAGATGTTTTGTTGGCCCTGTTCTTCCATGCGGATAACCCTCTTTAAAGCATTATCTGGTTACAAAACCGTTGCTTATATCATTGAGCAGTGCGGCAATTTCCTCCAGCGGTAGAATGTAATCCACTCTGGTTACGGCCAGTGCCGACCGGGGCATATAGTCCACTTCGGCAGTTGCCGGATCCTGGACAACAGCCAGGCCACCCCTGTGCTTAACCTGCTGCAGCCCGGCACTGCCGTCACTGCTGGCCCCGGTGAGAATTACCCCGATCAGGGCCGGACCAAAGGCATCGGCAGCCGAGGTAAAAAGCACATCTATGGACGGACGAGCATAGTTTACGGGTGGATCGAGCGACAGAGAGAGAGTGCGGTTCAGCTCTATCAGCAGGTGATAATCCGGCGGTGCGATATAGACCGTGCCCGGACTAAATTCTTCCTTGTCTTCCGCCTGTTTCACCGGCAGAGAGCACAGGTCGTTTAAATATCGGGCCAGAAAGTCATCGGCGCTCGGATACTGGTGCTGCACTATGGCCACGGGCAAGGAAAAATCAGGTTTTAACGCAGGCAGCAGCAGGCGCAGGGCGCTAAGTCCGCCGGCCGATACCCCGATGACCACAGCCTCATATCTTCTTGCGATAGATTTTTTCATGGGGGATCACTTCTTCAAAAAGGTCGTAATAAGGTGAAAAACGCAGGCTCTCCTTGCTGCCCAGACATAGAAATCCCTGCCGGCAGAGACTGTCCACGAACAGTTTGACCACTCTGGTCTGCAGTTCCTTATTGAAGTAAATCAGCACATTTCGACACATAATCAGGTGCATTTCACCAAAGGTTCCGTCGGTAACCAGGTTATGGGCGGCAAACAGGATATTTTTTTTTAACTCCTGGTGGATAATCGCCAGATCATAACTGGCGGTATAGTAGTCCGCCAGGGTAGATTGGCCTCCTGCCTGCAGGTAGTTGGTGCTGTACTGTTTCATTTTTTCCACGGGGTAGATGGCCTCTCGCGCCTGCTGCAGCACCAACTCGTTGAAATCGGTAGCGTAGATCTGACAGCGGTTGTACAGATTTTCTTCAGTTAGCAGAATGGCCATGGAGTATACCTCTTCCCCGCTGGCACAGCCGGCATGCCAGATCTTGACAAAGGGGTAGGTTTTCAGTACCGGAACGACTTCCTGGCGCAGGGCTCTGTAAAAGGAAGGATCCCGGAACATTTCGGTTACACTGATGGACAGGTCCAGAGTTATCTGCTCGAAAAGCTGTCTGTCGCGCAGTACAGCATGTTGCAGCTGAGAAAAAGACTGCAGGCCAGATAGAACCAAACGATGGCTCAGGCGCCGCTTTACGGAAGCCCGGGCATAATCCCGGAAATCATAGCCATATTGTAAATATATTGCTTCCAGCAGCAGCTGCAGTTCAATGTCTTCCACATTATGCCTGCCGGCCACAGTGACTGGCCTCCTTTCTCAGTTCTCAGCGGTACAACCAGACGCGCAGCAGAGAAATCAACTTGTCCGGATCTACCGGCTTGGACAGGTAATCACTGGCTCCGGCGGCCAGGCTCTTTTCCCGATCGCCCACCATGGCTTTGGCCGTCAGGGCAATGATAGGCAGATCTTTGAAGCGTTCCTGCTGCCTGATGGCCCGCATGGCCTGGTAACCATCCATTTCCGGCATCATAATGTCCATCAGCACCAGGTCGGTATCGGGATGCTCGTCCAGCTTTTGCAGCGCCTCCCGGCCGTTGCGGGCCACCATAATTTCCAGGCCCTTCTCTTCCAGGATGCTCAGCAGGGCAAAAACGTTGCGCATATCATCATCTACCAGCAAGATTTTTTTGCCCTGGAAGATCTGATCCTGCTCATGCAGTACTCGCAGCGCCTGACGCTGCACAGAAGGCAGATTGGCCTCTACCCGGTGCAAAAACAGGGTGGTTTCGTAAAGCAAGCGCTCCGGCGACCTGGCTCCTTTCACAATTATGCTTTCTGCCAGAGCGTTCAGGATGCTTTCTTCTTCCCGGGTCAGCTCCTTTCCAGTGTAAACGATAACCGGAATGTGCCTGAGCTCCGGGTCGGCCTTGATTTTTTCCAGCAGTGTAAAGCCCGACATGTCCTGCAGGCCCAGATCCAGCACCACGCAGTCATATTTATTCTCCTTCAGCAACCGAAATGCTTCTCCCCCGCTGCCCACGGCGGTGGTCACTACATCGCCGTTGCCGATAAGCTCCAGGATGCTGCGCCGCTGCTGCGGGTCGTCCTCCACCACCAGCAGCTTTTTCACCTGTTTGCTGATCAGATCCTGGATCTTCTGGAAAGCCCGCTCCAGATCCTCCGGACTGACCGGCTTGGTCAAATAACCGATGGCCCCCTGACGCAGCGCTTCCAGTGAATGATCATGGGCCGAGATGATGTGTACCGGAATGTGTCTGGTCAAATGATCTTTTTTCAGCATCTCCAGCACTTTCCATCCGTCAATGCCGGGCAGACCGATATCCAGAATTATGGCCGCCGGTCGCAGCTGCCGGGCCAGAGCCAGGCCATTCTCCCCGCTTTCCGCCCGGGCCGTCTGAAATCCCTTCTGCCGGGCCAGATCCGCGAGCAGCCCGGCAAAGCGGGCATCGTCCTCAATAATCAATACCAGGCGCTGCCCGTTATCCGCAAATGTTTCTACCGGTTGCTGAGCATGCGCCGGATGCTGGTTCACAGCCACCGGTGGGTCCGCACCGGCAACTGCAGCCACCTGCTCAACCGTCTTCTCCGGCAGCTGCGGCAAACCCGCAGTACTATCTGACAGTGTGCTACTCTGCTCCATCTGCCCGGCCGGCTCAAGGGGCAAATACAGGGTAAATGTGCTGCCCTGCCCCTCCTGGCTGACCAGATGGATCTCGCCTCCCATCAGGCGGGCCAGTTCCCGGGAAATGGACAGGCCCAGACCGGTACCCCCATAACGCCGGCTGATGGTGCCATCTTCCTGCTGGAATGCTTCGAAGATTAATTGCTGCTTGCTGGGAGCAATACCTTTGCCCGTATCGCTGACCGCAATGGCCAGCAGCCTGTCCGGCAGCTCACTGGTTCCGGCAGGGCGATCCGACAGGGTAAACTCCAGTTGAACCCGGCCCCGTTCTGTAAATTTAAAAGCGTTGGAGAGCAGGTTTTTGATAATCTGCTCCAGGCGCTGTCGATCGGCCGATATGGTACTGGGCACGTCCGGGTTTACAACCACGGCAAATTCCAGGTTTTTCTCCCGGGCCTGGTAGCGGAACTGTCTTTCCAGATCGGCAGCCAGTTTAGGGAGATGTACGGCTTCTCTGTTCAATTCCAGCCGCCCCGACTCTATTTTGGATAGATCCAGAATGTCATTGATCAGATTGAGCAAGTCAGAACCGGCAGCGTAAATGGTGCGGGCATACTCCACCTGCCGGGAGGTAAGGTTTCCTTCCTTGTTCTCACTGAGCAATCTGGCCAGGATCAGCACGCTGTTGAGAGGGGTACGGAGCTCATGAGACATGTTGGCCAGAAATTCTGACTTATAGCGGCTGGCCAGCTCCAGTTCGCGGGCCTTTTGTTGCAGCCCCTGGCGGGCTTCCTCCAGCTCACGGTTTTTCTGCTCCAAAATGCGGCGCTGTTTTTCCAGTATCTCGGTGCGCTCTTCCAGCTCCTCATTGATCTGGCGCAGCTCTTCCTGCTGGTCCTGCAGTCTGCTCTGGGATTCTTTCAGTATTCTGGTCTGCTCCTCCAGCTCCTCGTTCATCTGGCGCAGCTCTTCCTGCTGTACCTGCAGCTCCTCAGCCTGCTGCCGGGTCTTTTCCAGCAGCTCGGCCATGCGCTGGCGGGCCCGGGCGGTTTCCAGAGCGATGGCAATATTTTCGGCAGCCCGCTCTAAAAACTCCAGCTGCACATCCTCCAGTTCACTCAGAGTGGCCATCTCCACCACTCCTTTTACCTGACCATTGTACACTAACGGTGTGATGACAATCTGATGCGGAGCGGTTTCACCCAGACCGGAGTTAACATTGACATAGTAATCTGCCGGTACATTGGTGAGCACTATGGTCTTTTTCTCCAGTACGGACTGTCCTACCAGGCCCTCCCCTTCAGATAGTTGCAGGGCCATGTTCTTTCGCCTGGAAAAAGCGTAGCTGGCCAACAAATGCAGGAGGCGGCTCTGATCATCATACAAGTAAAAAACCGCAGCCCGGGCCTCCAGGTGCGTGGCCAGAGCAGTGAGCGCCCGTTGGGCCAGCTCGGCCGGGGCCAGCTCACCCCGCAGCTGGTCGTTCACCGCCATCAGGCCGTTTTTCAGCCAGTTGCGCTGCCGGTTTTCCTCTCTGACCCGGCGCAGATCGGCCACCATGGTCTGGATGGCCAGGCCCAGCTGATCATCTTCCGACAGGGGCGTAATCTTGGTAGCATAATCTCCTCCGGCAATGGCCCGGGCCTGGCTAACCACACCGCGCAGCTTTTCAATCATCTGATTGACCGAGGCTGCCAGCACATCACGATCACTGCGGGGGGCGATCTGGTGGCTGAAATCTCCCCGGGCCACCGCCTGACAGGTATCGCTCACTGCTTTGAAGGAATCCACCATGGCTGAAAAGCTGTCCCGCAACTGGCCCAGCTCATTGGCCGGCGCGGCTATGGCCATATGCTGCAGATCGCCTGCCGCCACCTGTCTGGTCCAGTGGTTGAGCTGGCGCAGCGGCTGCACCAGGCCCTGCACCAGTCGACCGGCCAGCAGTGCAATGAGCGCTCCGGCTGCAAAAAACAGAAGTATGCAAATATTGCGCTGCTTTCTGATCGCGCCCAGCGCTTCCGCCTGGGAAGCTACGGCAAAAATACCCATCTTGACGCCGTCCACTTCCAGGTGCCGGTGCACGGCCACAATGGGCACGCCCCGCCGGCCCGTATAGGCTGAGGTCTGCTCGTCCATTTCGGCGGGCATATTGCCCTGCACATGCTCTTTGTACCACAGCCGGGGCTGCAGGGTGTTAATTGGTTTTCCCAGAGCGGTGGAGCCCTCTTCCAGAGGAGAGTCATTGCGCAGGCGCAGGTCGCTGCCAATGAGCCCCACCTCACTGTCCTGTCCCAGGCCGGCGTCCTGATGCATGATCTGGTTGAGCTGGGCTATAGCCAGACGTAAGGCCACATAGCCCAGCACCCGCCCGTCCGGGTGATCAACCGGGTGCACGGTAAATCCGGCAGCGGTATCATTATAGACAGGCAATTTTTCAAAATCGGCCAGGGCCGCGATCTGGTTGCGCAGTGCTCTCTGGCAGGCCCGGGCCAGCTGGCTGCTGTTGTTTTCTTCCAGAATGTTGCGGCCGATCCAGCCTTTTTCCCGCCGGGCATAAACAATGTTGCCCCGACTGTCTAAAAGCAGCAGATCCTGATAACCGGTTCGTTGCAGTAAATCCTTGGCCTGCTGCTCCAGTGCCCCGGCCGGCAGGGTGCTGCCCTTTCCGGAGAAAGACGGCTGCATCAGATACTGCTGCACCGCCGGGTTGCCGGCCAGCAATCCGGCATCGGCCAGAGCGCACTGAAAGAACTGCTCCACCTGCTGCGCTTTTAGCTTGCTCACCGCAATCAGTTTCTGGTCCAGATCCTGGCGCAGGGCCCGGCTGATCTGCCAGTAGTTGAGCAGGCTAACTGCCAGCAGAGGCAGCAGGGCGATGAGCAGTGACCAGAGCAGCATGGTCCGGCCAATGCCACTGCGCATCAAACTGCTTTTCCAACATGGGATAAATTCCGGGATGCGGGCATTCAAATTACAACGGCCTCCTTGCTAACAATCGCTCTCCACAGGGTCGGCCAGAGCCAGCTGATTGCGTCCGGCCCGCTTGGCCCGGTAAAGGGCCCGGTCGGCCGCTGTAAGCAACGCCCGGGGTGAGGTAAAGGATGCGCCCAGGATCTGCTGATCGTCGTAGAGATCTTCCACAATTAAAATAGCCATCTGTATCCCACACCCCGTAAAGTAACCGCCAGGGCACATTGCTTAATCGGAAAGCTCTATTTTATGCAAATATCCAGTCAGCAAGTCAATCAGTTGTCTGACCGGCTCTGCCTGCCGCTTTTTGGCGGCTTCTTCCAGCCGATACCCCAGCTGGCTGATGAATTCAAAACCGTAGTCACCTCCTGAACCTTTGAGACCATGGGCAATAAATTGAATGCTGCGGTAGTCCCTGGCGGCCAGGGCCTGCTGTAAACTGATCACATCCTGCCAGCGGTTGACCAGGTAGCCCGGAATGAGCTCTTTAATGTCCTCATCAACCTTGATCAGAATTTTCTCCTGCTGCAGTTCAGCCAGCAGTTCCTCCATCATTGCTCACTTCCCCCAGAATTATGCGATTATCGTGGTGCACACCCGGTTGCGGCCCGCATTTTTGGCCCGGTACAGGGCTGCATCGGCCGCTTCCAGCAGCACCTTCAGGCTGTGTGCACCGCGCTGTTCCATTCCGGCCACCCCCTGACTGATGGTAACAATACCTCCCCGGGGGTTTTGCCGGTGGGGAATGGCCAGCTCCCTTACCAGTTCTCGCATCTGGCCGGCCAGCTGTTCCGCCCGAGCGGGCGGCATTCCGGGCAAGACGGCGACAAATTCTTCTCCCCCGTAACGGGCCAGCAAATCCCGGGGACCAGGTAGCAAGCGGGCCAGGTTTTGGGCCAGCTGCTTAAGGCAGGCATCACCAGCCAGGTGCCCGCATGTGTCGTTATAGAGCTTGAAATAATCAATATCCAGCATGATCAGGGAAAAAGGCTCCCCTGTGTTTTGTTCCCGTTCCAGGACTGTCAGATATTCCTCCAGATAACGTCGGTTGGCAATACCGGTCAATCCGTCCTGATGGACCATAATTTGCAGGCGGTGGTTGGCCAGTTTTAAGGCCTGTGTCAGTTCCTCCAGTTCCCGCTCCCGGGCCCGGCGGCGGTCGCGCTCCTTTTTCAAAAGCATTGCCGCCCGCAATCTGGCCAGCAGTTCCTCCTTCCGGTAGGGTTTGGTGATATAATCCACTGCTCCCGCTTCAAAAGCCGCCTGCAGATAACTGAGTTCGGTTACCCCAGTAACCATGATCACCGGGATATCCGCCAGTCGGGAATTTTCTTTTAAACGATAGCAGAGCTGGATGCCGTCCATATCCGGCAGCAAAACGTCCAGCAATATTAAATCAACCGCTTCCTCAACCACAGCACCGCGCTGCCCGGCCAGTATTTCCATTGCTTTTTTTGCTGTATCAGCTAGTACGATGTCCCGGTAGCCAGCCCGGTTCAGGATGGCCAGGAGCAACTGCTGGTTGTCCGAATGGTCCTCTACGATCATAATAGCCAATGGTCCGAGCACTCCTTTCGGTTCCTGACAATGCTCCCAGGCCTTACGGACTGCTTTCCGGATTTTGCTTGTTTATTTCGCTCAGCTGGTAGCGGATTTCCTGCCAGCGCTGCCGGGCCAACCGGGCGTACTGGGGAAATTGCTGGTGACCGGGGTGATGGGTGATCTGGCTGAACCATTCCACGGCCTGTTTGAAGTCCTCCAGGCGGTAGTGAATTTCGCCCAGCAGGTACATCAGCCGCAATTCCTGTTTGGTTCCCAGTGACTGGCCCTTCTCGTAAACTTCCATAAAAAAATGGCGGGCCTGTTTCAACCAGAGGTTTTCCATTTCTCGATCGCCCGCTCCCCGGTAAATCCAGGCCAGCTTCAGGCAGGAGTTGGCCCGAATGGCCGCACTGCGTTCGGCAATGCCCTGGCAGTAGATCACCCGGTGATAGGCATCAATGGCTTTTTCCAGGGTGCGCACTCCCGCATAGCCACAGCGGGACTGATTGGCCAGACGAGGGAGTACAACCTCTTTCACCGCCGGGCGCAGCGGCTCTCGATCGGCCTCGTCAAAAGCATAACCGCAGGCATCACAGACAATGGCCGCATAGTACAGTGGATTGTGCCCCTCGTACTGAATGTAAAAATCCTGTTCCACTCCGGACACCCGCTGGGCCCGGCTGCGCACGGCACAGGAATAAACCGTTGAGGAACAGCAGGGACAGATATAACTGCGCCAGAACAGTTCCGGGGGCAACTCCTCATCGCCGGGCACCTGTGCTGCGCTGTTTTTCAGCAGCGCATCGGCCTGGCGCAACCGCAGACGCAGTTCACTGGCGGCGGCGCCAGAAACCTGTTCCACCCTGCTGATGGTAGCCAAGCCAAAGCTGAATAGAAGTGTTTCCGCAGAGGATTTCCCGCTCACCGGCCACTGACCGCCAGATAAAAAGGCCACCGGACCCAGCACACTGCCCGGCCCCGCCTGGCTGATCGCCTCACCCAGACAGAGGGCGTTCCGGTACAGGGTCAGTCCGCCCAGCAACACAATGTAGATGGCTTCCGCGCTCTCCCCCCGGCGAAAGACTACCTGTCCGGCCGGGATTTTGTGCAGGCTACCCGTGCGCACAATTGTTTCCAGCGCTTTGCCGGGCAGGCCGATCAGCTGGGGAATGCGCTCCAGAACCGCTGAAATAACAGCATAACTCATATCGCATTCGTCTCCTCTGGCTGAAGGGTATTTCTAGCTGTCGATCAGTTAATAAACTGCCGATATCATCTGTTGCTCAGATCGGCAGTATCGCTTCCGGTTAAATTATACCATTGTCCTGCCGAAGATGTAACGCCAGATATCCCTTCAGCGGATCAATACCAATATTTCCTGCATGATCAGCCGGGCGGCCAGGATGTCTTCCTGCGAATTGGCACTGGCGGCCACCACCGCAATACCGCAGCGGTGCTGCCGGGCGGCATCCACAGCCCGCCGGGCACTGTTGCGGGCCGGCTGCAAGCCTTTATGATGCAGGGTGCGCGCCACCGTACCGGTTAGAACAGCGGGGGCTCCGGCGGTTACGGCCGCATCATAAGCTACTCCCCCGGTACTGGTTACGCCCAGCACCACTCTGCCCTGAAAATCAACCAGGCGGGCGGTTTCCGCCCCCAGGTTGGGCAGCACACACTCCACCCGGGCACCGCTGTCGGCAATAGCCCGCAGGACGGTCGGCATGGTGCGGCGGCGCTGCTCCTCGCTGCCCAGGCGGGGCTCGGCGACTAGAATCAGCCGGCCGTCACTGACATCCAGAGCCTGCCGGGCGGCCAGGGCGGCTGTGCGGTAGGGGTTTACCTCCACTGGCGGCCGGGCCGTATCGGGGGCACAGCCCCAGACCGCAGCCGCACCAGCATCCAGAGCGGCTTCCATGGTAGTGGAAAAATCGATTAGATCCACAATTACCACCACCAGACCCTGCCGGGCGGCCAGGGCGGCACCGCTGGCATCAGTCGTGAGCAACACGCCAGTAAAATTGGCCAAAAGAACACCTTCTTTCCAGGCGGGAATTGTTGCGCCAGCACATTTCAGGAAGTGCGCGGCGGGTAGAACCTGTTCTCGAACTGTTCGCGAATGGGAATCAGAGCTGGAGCATAGTGGCAGTATGAGCGGCAGCGGCGGCGGCAGCCTGGAAGAATTCGGGTTCTTCCTCCAGCCCCCGGCCCATAGTGGAAACCTGCAGTTCATAATGGGCCAGGGCGCTTTCCAGCATACTGCCATCTTTAAAGATCACCCGGTGTCGTCTCTCCAATCCGGCCGCTTTGATCTGTTCCCGAACCAGATCCAGTTTGGGCCCGCTTAAATCCGGAAAAACCACCGTGGCCGGCGTGAGGGCAATCCGGCCCAGAGCGGTACGGGTGTGATGGCTGAGCCCGTAATGGCGCTCCCGCTGATCTGCGAAACTGATCCGGGGGACAGCCACAGCCTGTCCCCCCAGAATGTTGACAGCATTAACAATTTCTCCCTGCTCCACGCCAGTGTAGCCATAGGTGCTGTTGCTGCCCACAATACCCGGTCCCATGGCTACAATCGCGGCATCGGCCCGCCCCGCCCCCCGGGCGGCCAGCAGAGCGCTGTAAATGTTGATGGCCTCCAGGTCGCCGCCAAAGGCGTGTCCGCAGGTGACGGTCACATCCAGGAGCCCTTTTTCCTTGAGCTCGGCCACGCTGCGGCTGAGGGCCAGCGGCAGGGCCGCCCCGTCGGTCATGATATAGGCCAGACGGTACTTTTCCTGCGTCAGGTATTTGAACACGGCCGCCAGCGGTGCCAGCAGCGAATGCAGTGATGCCACCAGCACCGGCAGGCCCTCCAGCTGTTCCGTCTGGCGGTACAGACCGTGCAGAGGATGTTCTGGTTCTTCAATGGCCAGCACTTTTACCTGCTGCGGGGTATAGCGCATCTTCATGATGTGGCCGCCGGGCTGTGGATCAGGCACCGGCCGGCTTAAATTGGCCAGCACATAATGGTAGCCTCCCGTACCCAGCCCCAGCTGTACTGCAGTGGTATTGAGCAATACCCGGTCACCGACCTGGACCGGACCGGTCAGCCGGTCGTAGTTAAGGGCTTTTTCCCTGCGTCCTTCCAGCAGTACCAGCAATTCTATGGCACCCGGCCGGACACTTTTGATCTGTTCAACAATACCCTGGCGCAACCTGATCATAAATTGCTTTCCCCCGCCTGCTTGATGATCTCCACCAGATAGGCGGTAGACAATTCCAGGTCGCGCACAGCAATGCATTCCCGGGTGGTGTGCACCTTTTGCATGGCAATGCCCAGGTTGGCCACCGCCAGCCCGTGCCGGTTGAAGACATTGGCATCACTGCCGCCGCCCGAAGAGCGGTGCACCACCTCCAGGCCCAGAGTGCGGGCCGCCCGCCCGGCCAGCTGCACAACCGGCTGGGCGGGAGTCAAGTGGAAGGAATAATACAGTGTTTCCACCTGCACATCGGCCCGGGCCCCCATCTCCTGCGCGGTACTTTGCAGTATGTACACCATCTGCTTCGTGACCTGCTCGCGCACAGCATCGGTAAGACTGCGCACTTCCCCTTGCAGAGTAACGGTTTCGGGTACGATGTTGGTCGCCTGACCACCGGCTATAGTGCCAATATTGGCCGTGGTCTCCTGGTCCAGCCGCCCCAGTTTCATCCGGCTGATGGCCCGGGCGGCCACATATATGGCGTTGACTCCGTCCTCCGGGTTGATCCCGGCGTGAGCTGCGCGGCCGGTAATGGTCGCGCTGAGGCGGTCCTGGGCAGGAGCGCGTACAATCAGTGTACCCGGTGAACCATCGCAGTCCAGCACATAGCCCTGGCGGGCTTGCAGCAGCGAAAAATTTAGGTGGCGAGCCCCCAGCAGCCCCTGCTCTTCCCCCACCGTGAACACCACTTCCAGCGGCGGTCGGGGCAGATTTTGTTCCTGCAATACTTGCACGGCTTCCAGGATAATTGCTATCCCGGCCTTGTCGTCGGCACCCAGGATGGTTTCCCCCTGCGAGCGGACAAGACCGTCCTCCACAACCGGTTCCACCCCCCGTCCGGGCTCCACGGTGTCCATGTGAGCGCTCAGCAACAGCGGCTCCCGCTCGCAGCGGTGGCCGGGCAGGCGGCAGATCAGGTTGCCGCAGGAATAACCGATCTTTTTACCGGCATCATCTTCCACTACACTGAAGCCCAGTCTGGCCATTTCCTCCCGCAAATAATCTGCCAGCATTTTTTCCTGACCACTCACACTGTCAATTCTGACCAGAGAGAGGAACTGCTGCAACAACCGTCTGGTATTGACCATGTTGATCGCCTCTTTCTCGCGGTATCCAGCAAAAAATACAGCCGCCGGAAGGGGATGGGGTACACATTTCCAACGGCCGCAAAGCTGTTTGTCCATATTTTATCAGATAAGCTGTAATTTTAAACCTGTGTTGCCAATAGCTGATTTTGCTGCTCAATGAAATCCATACCCGCCTGCAAAGCCTGCAAATTGATGGGGATCAGATTGTGCCGGCGGGCCGGCAGCACCTTTTTCAGAGACTCTTCCACGGCCGGGATGCTCACTGCCCCGGTCAGTTTGAGCAGAGCCCCCAGAATGGTGTTGTTGGCCACCTTGCTGCTGCCAATCTCCTCGGCCAGTTCGTTGGCAGGTATATAGTAGGCCCGGACATCGCTGCGCTGTACCCGGATATCAATCAGCGAACTGTTCACCAGAATCAGGCCGCCCGGTACCACCGCTGGTTCAAACTTTTCCAGTGAAGGGCGGTTCATGGCAATCAGCACGGTGGGCTCGCTGACCACGGGCGAGCTGATGGGCCTGTTCGATATGGTCACCCCGCAGTTGGCTGTACCGCCCCGCATTTCCGGCCCGTAGGAGGGGATCCAGGAAACGTGGCGCCCGTCGGTCATCCCGGCATAGGCCAGCAGCTGGCCCATGGACAGCACCCCCTGGCCGCCAAACCCGGCAATCAGTATGGCTTCAAACATGCTGTTCTCCCCCTTCCCCGGCCGGGACTTTGAACTCGCCCAGCGGATAGTAAGGGATCATGTTCTCTTCCAGCCACTTCAGCGCTTCCAGCGGGGCAAGACCCCAGTTGGTGGGACAGGCCGAGAGCACTTCCACAATGGAAAAGCCCTGACCGGCCATCTGTATTTCAAAAGCCCGCCGGATGGCCTTTTTGGCCCTGTTCACATTGGCCGGGTTGTGCACGCTCACTCGGGCCACATAGGCGGTGCCGTCCAGGACGGCCAGCATCTCGCTCATGCGCACCGGACAGCCGTTCACCTGCCGGTCCCGCCCGTAGGGCGTGGTGGTAGTCTTTTGACCCAGCAGGGTGGTGGGGGCCATCTGGCCGCCAGTCATAGCGTAAATGGCGTTGTTGATAAAAATCACCGTGAAGTTTTCCCCGCGGGCGGCGGCGTGTACTACCTCACCGGTACCGATGGCCGCCAGGTCGCCATCCCCCTGGTAGGTGAAAACCAGGCGGTCGGGCAGCACCCGTTTGATACCTGTAGCCACGGCCGGTGCCCGGCCGTGCGCGGCCTGGAAGGCATCGCAGTCGAAATAATCATAGGCGAAAACCGCACAACCCACCGGGGCGACGGCAATAGCCCGGTCAAAGCAGTCCATTTCATCTATTACTTCGGCCACCAACCGGTGCACGATGCCATGGGTACAGCCCGGACAATAATGGAAGGGGATATCTTTCAGGCTCCGGGGCCGGCTGAACACTTTGGCCATTATTGCTCACCCCCGCAGTAGAGTTTTTGCACTTCCCGATAAACATCGCGGGCAACCGGCAGCATGCCGCCGCTGCGCCCGTAGAAATAAACCGGGCACCGGCCGTTCACCGCCAGCCGCACATCCTCCACCATCTGCCCGGTGCTCATTTCCACAGTAAGGAACATCCGGGCGGTCTGGCTGAGTACCGCAAAAGGCTTTTCCGGGAAGGGCCAGAGGGTGATGGGGCGCAGCAAGCCCACCTTTTGTCCTTCTGCCCGGTACATATCCACCACAGCCTGGCAAACCCGGGCCGAAGTACCGTAAGCCACCAAGACCAGCTCGGCATCGGCGGTGTGGTACTCTTCCCAGCGCTGTTCAGCGTCCTTGATCTGCTGGTATTTCTCCCACAGCTTCTGGTTGTGCACCTCGCAGTTTTCTGGCACAATATACAGTGAATTGATTAGATTCTTGACGGTGCGGCCCATCCGGCCGGTGGCCGCCCAGGGGCGGTGTGGCGGGGAAACTGGTCCTACCTCGACATCGGGCAGTTCCACGGGCTCCATCATTTGCCCCAGCACCCCGTCGCCCATGAGCATAACCGGGTTGCGGTATTTTTCCGCCAGGTCAAAAGCATCCTGCATCATATCAATAATCTCCTGCACCGAATAGGGTGCCAGCACTATCAGCCGGTAATCGCCGTGTCCGCCCCCCTTGGTAGCTTGAAAATAGTCCGACTGGGCGGGAGCAATGTTGCCCAAACCGGGACCGCCCCGCACCATGTTGACAATCACACAGGGCAGCTCGGCTCCGGCCAGATAGGAGATTCCTTCCTGCATCAAACTGATGCCCGGTCCGGAGGAGGAAGTCATCACCCGGGCGCCGGCGCCGGCCGCTCCGAAGACCATGTTGATGGAAGCTACTTCACTTTCAGCCTGTAAAAAAACACCGCCCACTTCCGGCAGGCGTTTGGCCAGATAATGAGGCAGTTCGCTCTGGGGTGTAATGGGGTAGGCGAAGAAATAGCGGCAACCGGCCCGCACCGCCCCTTCTCCCAGGGCTTCGTTGCCTTTCATGAGCACTTTAGCCAACCTTCTTCTCCTCCTTTTCCACCTCAATAACAATATCCGGGCACATGCGGGCGCAGGTGGCACAACCGGTACACCTGGCCATATCCTCTTCTTCTACTGTGGCCGGGTGAAAGCCCATGGCATTCAACCGGTCTGACATCTTAATGATTCCCCGGGGACAAAAAGCCCGGCAGAGTTCGCACCCCTTGCATCTTTCTTCGCGAAATGTGACGCGCGGCAAAAAATTCCCTCCCCTAACAGTTGTCCGCCCAGGGCGGTACCATGAAGCGGCGTACAGGTAATATCTTCACACCGGGCAACGCAGCCCGTGCTTCGGACAGCAGATGCGGCAGCACTCCGGCCAGAACCACGGGCAGGCCGGTTCTGGCGGACACTTCTTGCACCACGGCATGGCCGGCCAGAAAAGTGTCCAGGTCGGTGGCAGCACCCAGGTTGGTATTGCTGACCAGGCCATCCACCGGCAGGCGGGCGGCCTGGCTGATTTCAGCCATAATTTTTTCAATGGCAGCGGGCTGGCGGGTGAAGGGACGGCAGGCATTGATCACAAAGAGCAGCCGGTATTCGCCATCCGGCAGTTCATCCCGGTACTGGCCCAGGGCGGTGGCCCCCACATCATCGCCACCTACGTCAAAAACTCCGTATAACTGCTGATCAATAAAA
Organism: Desulfurispora sp.; assembly: GCF_052744395.1. NCBI lineage: Bacteria > Bacillati > Bacillota > Clostridia > Eubacteriales > Desulfurisporaceae > Desulfurispora > Desulfurispora sp. Next base: position 55,405 of record NZ_JBRAJI010000003.1, read on the forward strand.
ACCGCTTTAATCTCGGCCGACAGTGAAGGAATGTCAGCTGCCGCCAGGCGGCCCCGGGGGCAAATCACCCGGATGCCGACTGCGCCCAGCTCTCTTTCAATCATCCGGGTACGGAAGTAGGGGTTAACTATGTCCAGGTCCACTATAGCCGTGGGCAGATCGTGTTCCTGCCGCAAATGCAGGGCATAACTGGCCGCCAGTTCGGTTTTACCACTGCCCAGATTGCCGGTAAATATGGTAATCCGGCGTAACCACGCCATGCTCTTCGCTCCCGTCTCAATAAATAAACCGGTGCGGTAAACACCGGCATTTTGCCAGTCTATATTCGACACAATTCACACAATTCCTGCTCCTGGAGTTAAAATGGTGTAAATTATGCTTGGCAACCCGGAAACAGCAGTGTTGAAAAAAGTTCGCTCTGCAGCCGGACAGCCCTGCAGCCCTACCCCCTGCCCAGTTGGTCGAAAAAATTCAAGATGCGGCTGCGGGCAATGATCTGGCTGAAGGAATGTTTTTCGGCAATCAGGTGCAGCAGCAACAATACAGCCAGAAAGGCGTATTTAAAGCTGCCCGGCGGCAATGTGGCGGCGGCCAGTCCCGGAAAAAAGCCCAGCAGATTGGCGCCGGTATCGCCCAGCATGGCCCGGGCCTTTAAATCGGTCGGCAGGTAGGCCAGCAGGCTGCCGGTGAGAAGCAGGAGCAAATATGCCGGCAGGCCGGGCCAGGTCTGGGGCAGGAGCAGCGCAACCACCAGCAGGTAGCCCTTGCCGGCCCGGCCGGGGCGCAAATCCAACAGGTTAAGCAGGTTCACTGACAGGGCAATGATCAGTGTGTTCACAACAACGTTTCCAATACCGCCGCCCAGCAGCAGAGCGGCGGTCAGAGCGGCGCTGCCGCCAAAAATGAACTTGATCCCCCCGGTGGTCAGGTGCCCGGCCAGCAGCCGGCCCAGGTGACCCTTGAGGCCGGTTGTCTCCCGGCTACCCCAGACATCGTCCAGCAAACCCAGGGCGGTAAAAACTGCCGCGCCAAACAAAAATAGCAGCCAGGTTCTGAAGTCCACTGTTGCCGGGTCCGATCGGTTCAGTAAAGACCCGAGCAGCAGCAGCGGTGCGGCCAGCAGTATGGTCAGGAGAAAAACCAGGCCCGCCCCCAGCGGAATGTTTTCCTGCCGGTAGTTGGGGCGCAAAAAGCCAGCCCGCCTGATCACCTGCAGCACCCCGGGCAGGAGCAGGCGGGTGATCAGGAAACCGGTGACCAAATACAAAAACGCCCTGACCATCACCGGCAGTTCACCAGCGCCCGCGCTACCTGTATAAATTGCCTGCCCCGGTGGATAAATCCCGGCAGGTTGCGCCCGGTATAGCGATGGTGCATGGGTACGGGCACTTCTACAATGCGCAGGCCGCAGCGGGCCGCTCTGATGGTCATGGCCACTTCCACACCGTAGCCGCTGGCAAAGGGCAGTACGCACTGCAGTGCCGATCTGGTCAGGGCTCTCTGTCCGGAAAGCGGTGCCTGAACATCAATACCGGCCAGCGCCTTAATGCCCAGACGGGCCAGTCCTTTCACCAGACCAAAGCCGCCGCTGCCCGCCACCGCCGGGAACACGGCAATGCTTAAATCGGCCTGACCCCGCTGCAGTGGCTCCAGTAAACGGTCGGCCTGGGCCGCGCTTTCCCCCAGGTCACCGTCCAGGAGAAGTACCAGTTCACCCTCAAGGGCAGGGCAACCGGTATTCAGGGCATGGCCTTTTCCTCCATTCATCGGCAGATTGACCACCTGTGCTCCGGCTGCCACGGCCAGCGTCCCGGTGTCGTCGGTAGAGGCATCGTTAACCACCACCACCTGTTGTACACCGGGAATCTGCCAGGCAGCCCGCACGGTGGCGGCAATATACCGGGCTTCGTTGTAGGCCGGAATCAATACCGATACTGCTTTACTTCCTGCCACTTCTGGTTCCGCTCCCCACATTGGCCGGCCCTGTATCCTCCAGGGCGGGCAGCAGTTTTTGCGCGGTGGATTTGACCCCGTAATGTCCGGGTTTGCCGGTCATGGCCATGACCAGAGCCACCTGACCGGGCACCGTATCAATATTGTCCACCGTGCTGATGCGTTTTTTCTGGTACTCGCGCATATAAGAAATGGCGGCCACACTCTCCTCCACCCCGTAGACCGCAATTTTTTGCTGCTGGAAAAACTCGATCAGGGGAATATCCAGCGTTGCCGCTTTGTTCAGCTTTTCATCCATGGATCCGCCCACAATAATCACATCGGTGATATACTGGCCGTATTTGCCGCTGGTGCGCAGCAAATCCTGCTCCTGCAGATACTTGATGGTTTTTTCTCCCCTGCCGGTGGCAATATATGTGGCTATCTCCCAGGCCAGGCGAGTGGTAAGATCCTCCTGACTGTCCCGCCAGTCCAGAGCAGCCAGGGTGCTCTTTTTGTCGCGGACTTCCAATCCGTTCAAAACCGTAGTCACCGATACCACCTGGGCGCCGGCAGCTTGCAAAGCCTGTAAAAGACCTTCAGCAAAGCCATAGCTGTTAGTCTCGATGATGGCCATCTGACGCCCGTTTAGGCGACCGCCAATCAGAGCCGGCATGGCCTGCTGGGCAAACTGCTGGTAGGTATTCTTGTCCATTTCCAGTGTGCTGGCCCGAGCAGCCAGCACATCGTTTTTCTGGCGCAGGGAGCTCAACTGGGCTTCCAGACGATCGGTAAGCTGCTTTTGCTTTTCCACCATGGTATTGTTGCCCAGCATAGCCCCGCCAATAACAATACCAATGCCCAGGGCCAGAAAAACAGCCACCAGCGAGGCGATATGGTAGCGCAGGTTGATGATCAATTCGCACAGCCCCTTTTGTGCCTGATTAAAAGATCCGGTTCCTGTCTGAATCCTGTTTTAAATACCGATCAGCGCCCGCACATTTATGTAGAGAAGGCGCAAAAGCTCCCGGGCCGAAGGAGAAACAAAAATGGCCGCCAGCACCGGGATCAGCGCCGCCAGGGCAATCTGGGCCACATGGCGGCCGGTCAGCCGGGACCGGTACAGCTTGCTCACTCCTTTGGCATCCACCAGGATGGACCCCACCTTCAGCCGCACCAGGAAAGTGCTGGCCATACCCCGCCGGCCTTTTTCCAGAAAATCCAGCACGTTGGAATGGGTGCCCACGGCCACCAGCAGTTCCGCCCCGTGCTCATAGGCCAGCAGCATGGCGATGTCCTCGCTGGTACCCGGCGCGGCATAAATATGAGCGCTGCGTCCCAGTTGCTGTACTCGTCCCAGGCCGGGTGCCCGGCCATCCCGGTAGGCGTGTACCACCAGTTCAGCTCCACAGCACAGCGCCTGGTCGGAAACGCTATCCATGTCACCGACAATCAGGTCGGGAGTCAGGCCAAAATCCAGCAGGGCGTCAGCTCCCCCGTCCACCCCGATCAGCACCGGCCGCACTTCATCAATATATGAGCGAATGGTAGTCAGATCTTCCCGGTAATTCTGTCCCCGCACCACAATCAGGGCCTGCCGGCGCCGAAAATTCGTCTTCAGGCGGGGCGGCGGATACTGACCGCTGATCAGGCCGATTTCCTGGCGGGCATATTCCAGAGTGTTGATTACAAAATCCTCCAGTACGGCCTGCATGTTGGATTTAACGCTGGCCATGGCTGCTCTGATATCATCTTCGGTCAAAATACGTCCGCTGGCCACCGGCTGACCGCCCAGCAGGATCTGTGAACCAGAAATTTCCACGGTTTGTCCTTCAGTGACCAGCTGGAAAATCTCCCGTCCCACATTATCCAGCAGCACGATGCCGTTTTGCACCAGGGTGAGAGGCCCCGGGTTGGGATAACGGTTACTCAAGGAAGGGGCGGCATTGATGACGGCCTTCACCCTGGCCTGCACCAGTGCATGGGCGGCTACATCATCCAGCTCGGCGTGATCAATTATTGCTATGTCGCCCGGTCGCAGGCGCGGAGTCAGATTCTTGGTCCGGGTATCCAGTTTCGCCGTCCCTCTGATGAACAAAAGCTACACCTCCCGATCACTCTCCACATTTTATATACTAAATAATTTAACCGTCAAGAAATGATTATTTACAAAAAAACCTGACCGAAGTCAGGTTAGAATCATTTTAGCTAACTTTGGCTTCAATTCTGAGCTTATCGGCCACCATAGCTATGAACTCGGAATTGGTGGGCTTGCCCCTTTCCAGATTGATGGTGTAGCCGAAGTACTTGTTCATCATCTCCACATTGCCTCGATCCCAGGCCAGCTCAATGGCGTGACGGATAGCCCGCTCCACCCGGCTGGGCGTGGTTTTGTACTTTTCCGCAATAGATGGATAGAGCTCCTTGGTGATAGCCCCCAGCAGGCTGACCTGGTTTACCACCATGAGTATGGCATCGCGCAAATAATGGTAACCTTTGATGTGCGCCGGTACGCCCATCTCATGGATAATATTAGTAACCGCCACATCCAGATTTTTGGGCCGGGCCGGTGCCGGGTTCACGTAGGCCGCCGGTATGACATTGCTGCTCACGTCGGCCAGCTGGCGAATACGGCTGGCCAGCACACCAAAGTCAAAGGGTTTGAGCAGATAGTAGTCAGCACCCAGCTGCACCGCCCGCTGGGTCAGGGTCTCCTGTCCAAAAGCGGTGAGCAAGATTACCCGGGGCCGCGGGCTGAAACTGCCCAACCTTTCCAGCACCCCGATACCGTCCAGATGGGGCATGATCACATCCAGCACCACCACGTCGGGACTGATTCTGGCAATTTGCTCCAGAGCATCCAGTCCGTTATGCACAATTCCCGCCAGCACAAAGTCATCCTGTTGATTTATGAATTCTCTCAACACTTCGCAGAGATCCTTGTTGTCATCGGCGATCAGCAGCTTGATGGTCTTCTTAAACATCAAATCCCGCCTCCTGCAATAAAAAATTTATCTTTTTCTCTCTGCACAGGTATTTATATCCAGTTTGATTCGACGGTGTTTTGAAAATTCCTGCTTCAATAAAAAATATAATTATATTTTTCCATCATTAACATATTTTTACATACAAACAGGGCGGCCGGTGCCGCCCTGTCAGCTGTTTCGGTCACTCCGTTTGGCCACAGGCCCGCTTTTTCCACCATCCATTCGGCCAGAGCGGCATATCCCTGCTCTGGTTTATTTAAAAACACATGGGTGACTACGCCAATTAATTTTCCCTGCTGGACGATGGGACTACCACTCATGCCCTGAATAATACCACCGGCCGTGGCCAGCAGTTCCGGATCGGTCACTCGAATGATCATACCTTTACCCTGCTTCTGCATAAAAGGTGGCAGCACATCGACCACTTCTACGCGAAAACGGCGAATTTGCTGGCCGGACAATACGGTATACATTTCTGCCGGACCTTTCTTTACCTGATAGCTCATAGCCACCGGGATAGGAGAAGCAAAATATGGATTAAACACCGGTTTTTCCAACCGGCCGAAAATGCCCAGGTTGGTATTGCTGGTGATGTTGCCGGCAATGGCCCCGTTGGGAATAAACCGGCCCACTTTTTCCCCCGGCTGACCACTGCGCCCTATGTTAATATTCACCACCCGGGCTTCAAATATCGATCCCCGCTCGGGCATAATTTGAATGCCTGTTTCCTGGTCGGCAATAATATGGCCCAGAGCGCCATAGGTACCCGATGCCGGGTGATAAAAACTCAGTGTACCCACACCCGATGCTCCGTCCCGCACATACAGCCCGATGCGATAGCTTTTGCTCTGCGGGCAATACAGCGGCTGGACGCCAATTTTCTTCATTTTGCCCTGCTGCAACACGGTGAAGAACAGGCGCTGCCGTCCCGACCGGGCAATCAGCTGCTGCATCTGCCGGCTGTTGTCCAGTTTCTGCCCATTAATTTGTAAAATTACATCGCCCGGCCCAATACCGGCCAATCGAGCCGGCGATTCTTTCCGGCCTGCCGAATCAAAAATCGGAGCAATTCCGACCACAATGATTCCCCGGTGCTGTACCATCACCCCGATGGAATGACCGCCGGGGACAACATAAACGGGAGGCACTACATTGAGCACCAGTCTGGGTAGCGGGATGAAACCAAACAGCTTGAGTTCCAGGGTAGCTGGCCCGGCCTGGCTGGCCAGGGGGATGCGGTGCGGAGAAGCTGAAACCTTTTGTTCGGCTACCGAGATGGAGAGATTGTTCTGGAGCAGGGGAGGCAGCAGGTTGGGAGGCAGGAGAGGGTCGCCCAGCTGGACATTAAGCAGTGTTGAAAAACAATTTAATGGCTTAAATTGCAAACCCAGGACAACTGCCCATGCAATGAAGAGCATAATAAGTACATGAAAGCGGACTGACTTTTTTTCTCCATGCAAAATTATCCCTCCTGTTCTTTTATTCACCTCCACAAGACAGGAACTATTTAATATTAATTGTGGCTATTTTGAATATATATATACGAGTTAAATGTATCTAAAACAATAAGCACCAGTTTTGCAACTGATGCTTAAATTTAACTATTATTTTAGCTAATTTTGCTTTTCAACATTTGCCGGGCATGTTCCAAAACCGCCGGTGAAGTGTTTCTGCCCCCCAGCATGCGCGCCAGTTCCTGCACCCGCTGTTCCCGGTCCAGAACCGTGACCATGGTCTGCAGGCGGCCCTGCTTTTCCTGCTTAAAAATGTAAAAGTGTTTATCCGCCAGTGCCGCGATGGCTGCCGCATGGGTGACACAGATGATCTGCCGGTACCGGGCCAGATCGGCAATCTTCTCAGCTACGGCCTGCAGGGTGCGCCCGCCGATACCGGCATCAATTTCGTCAAAAACCAGGGTAGGAACACCCAGCGCCTCGGCCAGAACCGACTTTAGCACCAGAAAAATGCGGGACATTTCTCCACCGGAGGCAATCCGGTGCAGGGGTCGCAGCTCCTCACCGGGGTGTGGTGACAGGTAGAATTCGGCTTTCTCCCGGCCGGCCGGCGATATCTCCGCCATTTCCTGAAAGCAAACTCGAAACACTACATGGGCCATTTCCAAACCGGCCAGTTCACTGCTCACCAGGTCTTCCAGACGGCCGGCCGCCTGGCGGCGCAGCCCGGAAACCCGGGCGGCAGCCTGCCGCCAGCGTTCCTCCAGTTCCCGGGACCGCCCCTGTAGTTCCTCCAGCAGCTGCTCGCTGCTCTGCAATTCCTGCCGTTCCTGCTCGACCCGTTGCCTGTAGTCCAGGATTTGTTCCACTGTTGCGCCGTATTTACGCTGGAGCTTTTTGATCTGGTCCAGCCGGTTCTGCACTTCCTCCAACCGTGCCGGATCACTTTCCAGCTGTTCACTGTACTTCCGGATTTCGCGCGCTGTTTCTTCCAGGGTGTACAGATGTCCGGTCAGCAGATCCCGCCACTGCCCCGGTGCGCTATCATAAACAGCGACGCTTTCCAGCTCTCTGATGGCCGCCGCCAGTGCGTCTACAGCCGCCCCGCCGCTCCGGCTGCCGCCATAAATATACTGGTAGGCCCGGGTGGCAGCTTCCGCCAGCCTGCCAGCGTGCAAAAGCCGGTCTCTTTCCTGCTGCAGCTGTTCTTCCTCCCCCGGCATCAGAGAGGCGGCATCTATTTCGGCGATCTGGTACTGCAGCAGATCCAGCTGGCGGGCCGCCTCGGCACTCCGCTGCTGCAGATCGGTTATTTTTTGCTGCACCTGCTGCCATTCCCGGGTGCAGCTTTGCAGCTCCTGCAGGTATTCGGGCAGCGGTTCCCCGGCAAACAAATCCAGAATGCGGCTGTGCCGGGCGGGCTGCAACAGGGCCTGCTGCTCGTGCTGCCCGTGCAGGTCAACCAGCTGGCTGCCTATTTGACGATAAAACTGGGCGGTTACGGCCTGACCGTTAATTTTATAGACCTGCCGGCCGCCGGCCTTGATTTCCCGCTGCAGAAGCAGAGTGCGGTCCTCATCGGGTTCAATGTCCGCCCCGGCCAGCAGTTCCTGCACTTCGGCAGTCTCCGGCAGGGCACAGGCAATCTGCACACGGGCGTAAGGCGCTCCGCTGCGCACCACCTCACTGGCCGCCCGCTGCCCCAGTCCGGCCTGCAGGGCTTCCAGAATGATGGACTTGCCGGCCCCGGTTTCCCCGGTCAGTACATTCAAGCCGGAGCTGAATTCCACTTCCAGATGATCAATAATGCCGAAATTATCAACTTCCAGAGAATAGAGCATGCCCCGATCTCTCCTTACCCCCCGACCAGCTCTTTAAAGCGGCCCAGGACCTGCAGAGTGGCCCGTTTGGGCTTGATGATAATTAAAATGGTATCATCCCCCGCCACCGTACCGATTATTTCCTGCCAGCCGGCATTATCAATGGCCGAAGCCACCCCCTGGGCTTCCCCGGGCAGGGTTTTGATTACCACCAGATTTTCACTGTGGTCGATGCTCTGTACCGAATTCAAGAACAGCCTTTTCAACCGCTCCTGATTGCGCACAACCAGATTGCCGGTAGGATAGGCATAATAGGAGCTGTTATTCTGGCCGGGCAGCTTGATCAAACCCAGTTCCTTGATATCGCGAGACACCGTAGCCTGAGTGACAGCAAAACCGGCGTTTTTCAGCGCCTGCACCAGCTCTTCCTGTGTCTCGATAGCCTGGTGCTGGATGATCTCGATAATTTTTTTCTGGCGCAATACTTTCAAGCGCTACACCTGCCTGGCAATGAGGTAGATGACCGGTGCGTCGTGCGGTCCATTCCAGTAATTCAGCTGCAGCACCAGATAATCCTTCTGCTCCAGCCCGGCTAATATGGCCGCAACCAGCCGGGCTTCTCCCCCGGCACCCCGATGTCCCGTATACACCACCACGCTCATGCGTCCGCCGGGAGCCAGCAGGGACAGGGCCTGTTCCAGAGCCGGTCCGGTGGTTGGCGGCCGGGTCACCAGGTTGCGGTCGCCGCCCGGCAGATAACCCAGGTTGAACATCACCGCCTGCACCGGACGGTGGACATGCTCTTTCAAACGGGCATGATCGGCCTGCAGCAGTTTCACCCGATTGGCCAGGCCGGCTGCTTGCAGGCGGCCGGCCGTATTCTGGATGGCCTGTTCCTGCACATCGAAAGCGTATACCAGACCACTATCTCCCACCTGCCGGGCCAGAAAGACAGTATCCTGACCGTTGCCAGCTGTAGCATCCACTGCTACCGCCCCCTCGTAGAGGGCCCCGCTGACAAACATTCTGGCCCACTGCACGGCGCTGGCCACTTGTTCAATCATAGCGCTTATCTTTCCCCTTCGCTTAATTTTTGCCGCATTACAGCAAAAAAATTATGCTTTTTCAGACGGATGAAGCGGGCTCGCAGATCGCTGCGCGTGATCACCACCCGGTCGCCCGGTTGCAGGGCCAGCCCCAGCTGACCATCCATGGTCAGCATGACCTGGCTGAGCTCCGCACCCAGGACCACTTCTACCGCACTCTGCGCCGCTATGACCATGGGTCTGGCCCACAGGGCATGGGGACAGATGGGGGTAACCACCATCAGCTCCAGTTCGGGTGTTACCACCGGCCCGCCGGCAGAGAGCGAATAGGCAGTGGAACCGGTAGGGCTGGCCACAATCAGACCGTCCGCCGGATAGGTACCCACAGGCTGACCGTTAATGCTGACTTTCATGGTGATCAGGCGGGCAAAGGCTCCTTTGGTGATCACCGCGTCGTTCAGGGCTACACAGCAACCGGCCTCATCTGCCCCCCTGAGCACCCTGGCCTGCAGCATCATCCGGGTATCAATAGTGTAGCGCCCGGCCAGCATGGCCTCCAGTCCGTCATACAACTCCTGACGATCCAACTCGGACAGAAAGCCCAGGCGGCCCGTATTGACACCCAGCACCGGCAGATTGTTGAAGGCGCCGCTGCGCGCCGCTCCCAGAATGGTGCCGTCACCACCCAGTACCACCAGGGCGTTCACTTCCCGGGCCAACTGGCTCAAGTTTTCCACCACTCGCACGCCGGGAAACAGGCGGGCTGCCTCCTGCACCAGCAGCACCTGTACCTGGCGTTTCTGCAGCCACTGCAGCAGGGAAGTGACCAGATCGGCTATTCCCGGCTTTCCCAAATGGGCAATTATGCCCAGTTTTTGCATAATTATCTCTCCAACCCGGCTCAGGCTGTTACAGGCAGGCATGGGCCTCCCGGACAACCTGCTGAATATTTTGGGCAGCTAGAGCGTCCGGCCGGTCGGTGGCAAAGTACAGCAGATACTCGATGTTGCCCTCCGGTCCGCGTACGGGCGAGTAGGTCAGACCAAGCACCCCCCAGCCCAACCGGTTCACTTCCTCCCAGATCTGGTGCAGTACCGCCTCGTGAACCAGGGGGTCGCGCACCACACCCTTTTTGCCTACCTGCTGACGCCCGGCCTCAAACTGGGGCTTGACCAGCAGCACCCCCGCCGCACCGGGAGCCAGCAAACTGGCCAGCACGGGCAAAACTTTGGTCAGGGAAATGAAAGATACATCCACGGTTACAAAATCGGGTGGCGGAAAAAGCTGTTCCGGATTCAGATAACGAATGTTGGTTCTCTCCAGTACCACCACCCGGGGGTCATTGCGCAGGCTCCAGGCCAGCTGTCCATAGCCCACATCTACAGCGTAAACCCTGGCGGCGCCGGCCTGGATCAGGCAGTCGGTAAAACCGCCTGTGGATGCTCCCACATCCAGCGCCGTACACCCGGTAACGTTAATATGAAAAAACTCCAGGGCCCGGGCCAGCTTCAGCCCTCCCCGGCTGACGTAGGGCAGGGTGACCAGCACTTCCAGTTTGCTTTCCGCCGCCACAGCGGCCCCCGGTTTGCTCACTTTCTGGCCATCCACCAGAACCTGACCGGCCATAATGGCCGCCCGGGCTTTCTCCCGGCTGGGGAAAAAGCCTTTCTCCACCAACAGCAGATCCAGACGTTTTTTTTCTTTGGTCATGCCGTACCGCTCTCCCCTGCCGTACTGTTCATAGCAGCTTAAGACGACCCCGGTGCGAACGCTTTTGCAGCAATTCCAGGGCAGCAGCGGCAATCTGCTCGCCGGTCAACCCGCACTGCTTGAGCAAAATGTCCCGGCTACCGTGGGTGATGAAACAATCGGGCACACCCAGCCGCATTACCTGCACCTGGTGCAAACCGCGTTGCTGCAACAGCTCCAGTACGGCGCTGCCAAAGCCGCCAGCCAGCACATTTTCCTCCACGGTAACTATCCGGCCCGTGCGGACGGCATAGTGCAGGATCAGCTTTTCGTCCAGAGGTTTGACAAACCGGGCATCGATACAGGCGGTGGCAATGCCCTGCCGGGCCAGCTCCTCTGCCGCCTGCCGGGCCGGCTGGACCATACTGCCCACTGCCAGCAGGGTGAGCTGATCTCCCTCCTGCAGCACCCGGGCGCTGCCGGGTGGAATTGCCTTTAGCTCTTCCATCGGACAACCGGTCCCGCTGCTGCGGGGATAGCGCACCGCCACCGGGCCGTCATGCATAAGTGCTGTATACAGCATCTGCCGCAGCTGGTTTTCATCAGCCGGTGCCATGATCATCATATTGGGCAGGTGACGCAGGTAAGAAAAATCGAACACGCCGTGGTGTGTGGGACCGTCATCCCCCACCAGGCCTCCCCGATCAATGGCGAAAACCACAGGCAGGCCGCTCAGGCAAACATCATGCACAATCTGATCGTAAGCTCTTTGCAGAAAAGTGGAATAGATGGCTACCACCGGCCGTATGCCCTGGCTGGCCAGCCCCGCCGCCAGCGTTACCGCGTGCTGTTCGGCTATGCCCACATCAAAAAAACGCTCCGGATAGCGAGCAGCAAAGCCTTTCAGGCCTGTACCACCGGGCATAGCCGCTGTGATGGCCACCAGGTTGGGGATACGCTGCCCCATTTCCACCATGAACTGGCCAAAAACCTGGGTATAGCTGGGTATTGGAGAGGTTTTGAGCGGCTGGCCCGTCTCCGGATTAAAAGGAGCAACCCCGTGAAAGGTATCCGGGTCGTCCAGAGCCGGTTGATAGCCGCGCCCTTTTTGGGTAAGCACGTGCACCAGTACGGGACCCTTCAGGGACCTGGCCTGCTGCAGGATGCGCATCAGCTCGAGCAGGTCGTGACCATCCACCGGACCCAGGTAGGTAAACCCCAGCTCCTCGAAAAACATGCCCGGTACCACCAGGTATTTGAAGGCATCCTTCAGCCGGTCGGCCATCTTGAGTACGGCCGAGCCGATGTTGGGGATGCGCTTAATAATGTTTTCCAGCTCTTCCTTGCCCCGGGTGTATTTGGGATCGCTGCGCAGCCGACTCAGATAGCGGGATAGTCCCCCTACATTCTGGGCAATGGACATCTCATTGTCGTTTAAAACCACAATCAAGTTGCACTGCAGGTGACCGGCGTGGTTTAAAGCCTCCAGCGCCATGCCTCCGGTAAGGGCACCATCGCCAATGACGGCAACAACATGGTGCCGCTTTTTTTGCTGGTCGCGGGCCAGAGCCATGCCCAGGGCGGCCGAGACCGAAGTGCTGCTGTGTCCGGTGGCAAAGGCGTCATGGGCGCTTTCCAGGGGGCGGGGGAACCCGCTTAAGCCCCCGAACTGGCGCAGCGAGGCAAACTGCTCCCGTCTTCCGGTGAGCAGTTTGTGCACATAGCACTGGTGCCCCACATCCCAGATGATCTTGTCCCGAGGGGTGGTAAACACCCGGTGCAGGGCCAGAGTGAGTTCCACCACGCCCAGATTGGGAGCCAGGTGCCCACCGTTCTGCGCCACAGTCTGAATAATCACTCTGCGGATCTCCTCGGCCAGCCGAGGCAGATCTTCCGCGGGCAGTGCTCTTAAATCGGCCGGAGAATCAATCTGCTGCAAAATGGACAAATATGTCACTCTCCCTCGATACAGAGCCCGCTAATCCTTGTTAGCGAGCGTTGCGACCATTCTTTTTGCCGCCGGTCAACGACAACCCGGTTATTCTTTCCAACCGGTCGATCATCCGGCCGGCGGCAAACACCACCTCATCGGCCTTTTCTATAGCCAGCCGCTTGCCCATGGCTTTGCCGCCCACGGTCAGGGCGGCAATGATGGCTGTCATGAACATATTGAGCAGGGAGGGACGGGCTGCCGGCCACAGTTCGATGATCTGCATTACCAGGGCTATGCCCAGCGCACCGCTCACCGTACCAGCAATGTCACCCACCACATCATTCATAATATTGGCCACCCGGTCGGCATGGCGGATGAGATAGACGCCGGCAGTGGCTCCGGGTATTTTTTTGGCCGCCCGGGCGTGCAGGGGAACCTCGCTGGCCGCCGTCACGGCCACGCCCATAATATCGGCCAGAATACCTATCAGGATGATCACCAGCAGAAAGACCAGAGAAAAGACTATGCTCTGCAGGTGAACGGCCAGCAGGTTGGACAGCCAGAAAAAAAATACGGCCAGACTGAAGGATACCAAGGTAACGCCCAGGGCGTACCCAGTGGATGCCGAAGATTTACCAGCCAATTACATGCCACCTCATCCAGCTAGAATCAGGCCGGCACTGCCCGCCGGTCAGTGGTCCCGGCTGATCACAAAGTCCACCAGTGCTCGCAAGAACCAGGCCCGTTCACCTAAATCCGCCAGAGCCGCCCGGGCCTGCTGCCGGCTTTCCTGAGCTTTCTGCCGGGCCACCTCCAGTCCATACAGGCTGACATAGGTCACTTTGTTGTTCTTCTGGTCGCTGCCCACGGGCTTGCCCAGCTTTTGCTCGTCGCCGGTTATATCGAGTATGTCATCAATAATCTGAAAGGTTAAGCCGAAATGTTCCGCATAGGTGGTCAGGGCAGCCAGCTGGGAGGAGGAAGCTCCACCCAGCATGGCCCCCAGACGCACTGCGGCGCGGATGAGCATCCCGGTCTTGCGGCGGTGGATGTCCACCAGTTCCTCCGGCGTGGTCTCCCGGCCGGTGGCCTGTATATCCAGCACCTGCCCTCCCACCAGTCCCTGGCTGCCGGCCGCCACGGCCACCTCGTGCAGCACGGCCAGCTGGCGCTGCGGCGGCACTGGCAGGCCGGGAGCGCTGAGCAGTTCAAAGGCCATGGTCAGCAGGGCATCTCCGGCCAGAATGGCCATGGCCTCGCCGAATTTAATGTGGCAGGTGGGCAACCCCCGCCGCAAATCATCGTTATCCATGGCCGGCAGGTCGTCGTGGATCAGCGAATAGGTATGAATCAGTTCCAGCGCGCAGGCAGCCGGCAGAATTTGCTCCACCTCCCCGCCCACTGCTTCACAGGCTGCCAGGGCCAGCACGGGGCGCAGCCGTTTGCCGCCGGCCAGGGTACTGTAACGCATGGCGGTATGAAGCACGGGCGGCGGCGTGTCCTCCCCGGGCAGCAACTGCTCCAGGGCGGTGTCCACCCGCCCGGCCAGAGCGGCAAAGTGGGTTTGAAAGTTTCGCTGCTCCCCGGGTGTATATTCATTCTTCATCATATCCCAGCTCTTTTCCAGTAATTTGCTGCTGCAGATGCAGCATACTGATCTGTTGTTCGGCATTTTGCAGTACTTCGTGGCAGTATTTTCCCAGTTCCAGACCCCGGGCATACAGTTCCAGCGACTTCTCCAGCGTCAGGTTACCGCTTTCCAGCCGGGCCACCACTTCCTCCAGTTCCTTTAGCGCTTCTTCAAAACTGGGCCGGTTCTCCGGCATTGTTTTCACCCGCCTTCCCAACTGCACCGTTCAAATAGTTGCACTTCTTACCCTGCCAGGTATCGCGCCGTTCCAGTTCTTCCTCCAGGCGCTGTTTGATGCGCCACCAGCTAATACCCCAGTTGGAAAAAAGCAGCTTTTCCACCGGCCCCTTGCCTACCAGGCGCTGCACCACGGCCTGCGGGTGCAGGTGTTCCAGAAAAGCAATTACCCTCTCGATATACTCATCCAGAGAAATGATGCTCACGCGCCCTGACCGGTACAACTCTCCCAGCACGGTACCTTCCACCACGTAGAGCGAGTGCAGCTTAACAAATTTTACCCCCAGCGCGGAAACCACCTTGGCGCACTCAATGCTGTCCAGCAGGGTATCGCCGGGCAGGTTGAGGATGAGGTGGGTACAGACATCAAAATTATATTTATGCACCCGCAGTACAGCATCTATGTACTCGGCCAAGGTATGTCCGCGCTGCACGAATTGCAGGGTATGGTAGTTCACCGTCTGCAGGCCCAGTTCGATGTTGATGTCCAGGCCATACTGACCGGACAGCCGGGCCAGAAAGGCCAGATGCTGTTCGCTCAGACAGTCCGGCCGGGTGGAGATAGAAATGGCCACAATATCCGGTCCGGCCGAAGCCGCCTGCTGCAGATTGCGGCAGAAATCTTCCCAGGGCAGATAGGTGTTGGTAAAAGCCTGAAAGTAGACGATGAATTTCCGGGCCCCGAATCGTTTCTGAAAAAACGCCCGGTTACGGCTGATTTGCTCGATCACCGGATAACTGCCGGGCAGGCACTGGAAACCTGCCCCCTGCTCATCGCAAAAGATACAGCCTCCCCGCCCCAGGGTCCCATCCCGGTTGGGACAGGTGCCGGGCAGATTGACGGGCAGCTTGTAAACCTTGCTGCCATATGTTTTTTGTAAATATGCAGCATATGTATTATATCGTTCCACCACTGGTCTAAATAGCTCCCCCTGGCCGGCTGGCAATTCATTACTGAAGTAATATTATAGCATAAAATGAACATTTTTGCCTGACCTGAAAAAAAGCAGACACCCCGCGGGCTCGTCACCCCGGGGTGTACTGGACAGATAACGATTTTATTTCATGCGCTCATTTACCCTAGCCACCGCGGCCTCTTTCAGCTCACGGGCCCGCTGCACCAGGCGCTCTTTTTCCGCCAGCACCTGCTGGACAAATTCCTGATCGGTGATCATGGGAATGTTGATGTCCGCGCTCAGCAGCACGGCGTTCAGGGCCGCTTCACAGACATAGGCCGCTACGCCGGCATCGCTGATGGCCATCTTGTTGCCGATGTGAGAGAGCTGCTCGGTAATCTCCAGCGCCTCCAGCAGCGTGCGGGCGATCTCCATGGGCTCATTGGTGGCCGTCTTGAGGGCCTTTTGCATCATTTCTTCCCGTTTGGCTTTCTCTTCATCAGTGTTTTTGGGCATCCGGTAGACATCCATAAATTTGCCGAAGGCGGCAATATCGGCAGCCACCAGTTTTTCCAAACGGTTGATGATGTAGTAGGCCCGGGCGGTAATCTCTTTGACCTGGCTTTCTACTTCGGCATACTTGGGCTTGCCCACGGTCAGGTTGCCCACCATGGCGGTCATAGCTACACCCAGCGCCCCAACCATCGCCGAAACGCTGCCCCCGCCCGGCGTGGGAGCATCCGATGCCGCCACGGCCAGGATCTGGCGGAAGGAGCGGTCAAACATATCGCTCATAGTCATTCCTCCCCGCTGCTATTTGCCCTGCTGCAGGCGCACGGCCTTGAGCACATTCTTTTGAATCAGCACGGTGGTCAGGCTGCCCACACCACCGGGTACCGGAGAAATATAACCGGCTACCTCTTTGGCTGCTTCAAAGTCCACATCACCGCAAATACCGCCTTCGATCTCGTTAATGCCGGCATCCACCACAATGGCTCCGGGCTTGATCATATCGGCCGTGATCATTTTGGCTTTACCCACAGCAGCAATCAGTACGTCGGCCTGACGGGTGTGGTAGGCCAGATCGGCAGTCCTGGTATGGCAGACGGTCACAGTGGCGTTCTGGTTCAGGAGCATGAAAACCAGCGGTTTGCCCACGGTTTCGCCCCGGCCCACGATCACGGCGTTTTTGCCCTTCAGCTCAATGCCGCTGCGCAGCATCAGCTCGATGCAACTCTGGGGAGTAGCCGGGAATAACCCGTCGCCGCCACTCAGAATGTAACCGCGGTTGATGGGATGCACGCCGTCCACGTCTTTGATCGGGGCCACTGCTTCCAGCACTTTTTTCTTGTCGATATGCTTGGGCAGGGGCAGCTCGATCATGATCCCGTGCACCGCCGGATCGCCGTTCAGGCGCTCAATCAGCGCCAGCACTTCGCTTTCCGGAGTGCTGGCCGGCATGGTGAACAGCTCGAAATCGATGCCCACATTGCCACAGGCCTTTTCCTTGGAGCGAGCATATACCACCGAGGCCGGGTCATCGCCCACCAGCACCACGGCCAGCTTGGGAGCTACGCCCTGTTCCCGCCAGCTGGCCACTTCGGCTTTGACTTCTTCCCGAATGGTGGCAGCTACCTTTTTGCCGTCCAGTAATATTGCGGACATTGTTTTACCTCCCCGCATTGTTGTGGAAAAAATCTGTATATTAATAGTGCCCTGTTACCGCTATTCTACCCTGTCCACCCGACAGAACAGCCGGCCGCGGTGCAGCCGGACTTCCACCCTGTCCCGGGGCTGCACCTGATCGCTGCAGCGAATGGTCTGTCCCGCGCTGTCCAGACAAATGGCATAGCCCCGGGCCAGGGTACCCAGCGGGCTCAAGGCCTCCAGCCGGGCCAGCAGTTCGCCCAGATTTCGCCGGACGACCTGTTCCCTTCTTTCCCAGGCTGTGCCCAGACGGTGGCGCAATTTGTCCAGGTGGAGGGCACGCCGGCCACAAATCAGATCGACCGGTCGCTGAAAGACCGGCCTGCTGCGGCTGGCTTCCAGACGGGACTGCCAGCTATCCAATTGCTGCCGCAGCACCCGCCCGGTCCGGTGCTGGAGTGTATGCAGCCTGGCCCGCACCTCCTGCTGATCGGGTACGATCATTTCGGCCGCTGCCGAGGGCGTGGGCGCCCGCAGGTCGGCCACAAAATCGGCTATGGTATAGTCGGTCTCGTGCCCGATGGCGGAAACCAGCGGTGTGCGGCACTCAAAGATGGCCCGGGCGACCTCCTCACTGTTGAAGGCCCACAGGTCTTCCAGCGAGCCGCCACCCCGGGCCAGCACAATCACCTGTGCGCCGCCCCAGCTGTCCACCTGGCGGATGGCCCGCACAATTTCGTCCGGCGCGGTCTGCCCCTGCACGGTAACCGGAACCAGCACCAGCCGGCACAGGGGCCAGCGCCGGCCCATGATCTGCACCATGTCCCGCAGCACCGCCCCCCGGGGGGAAGTGATCAGAGCCACACACTCCGGCACCGCCGGCAGAGGTTTTTTGTACCGGGGATCAAACAGGCCCTCCCGGGCCAGCTTTTCTTTCAACTGCAGAAAAGCCGCGTAAAGATCACCCTGCCCGGCCGGCAGCATGTCCTGCACATAGAGCTGGTATGTCCCGCCGGGTCCATAAACCGATACATACCCCCGGGCAATCACCGACATGCCGTCGGCCGGCCGGAAACTTAGCCGGCCGGCCCGGGAACGAAACATAACCGCTTTCAGACAGTTGCTGGCATCCTTGAGCGTGAAGTACAGGTGCCCGCTGGCGGCGGGCCGGTAGTTGGAGATCTCACCGCTGATTTGAATGTCACCCAGCAGGGAGTCGTTTTCCAGCAATTGCTGGAGGTGGACTGTAAGCTGTGTCACGGTATAAATCATGCTGCAGGGCCTCCTGCTGCGGCATAATCAACACCAGCAAAGATCACCAGCTATGATCCATAAGGGGAACTCGGCCCCGCTTAACCTTTTTTGGCCATCAGATATTCATGGATGGATTTGGCTCCGGTTTTGCCGGCACCCATAGCCAGAATAACCGTGGCCGCACCGGTGACCACGTCGCCACCGGCGTAGACACCGGGCTTGGAGGTAGCGCCGGTGGCCGGATCGGCGGCAATATTGCCCTTCTTGCCCAGTTCCAGACCTTTGGTGGTGCGGGGTACCAGCGGGTTGGGGCCCTGGCCGATGGCTACCACCACGGTGTCCACTTCCATGATGAATTCGGAACCCGGAATGGGTACCGGGCTGCGGCGACCGGAAGCGTCGGGCTCGCCCAGCTCGTAGCGCAGGCATTCCATGGCCTTCACCCAGCCGTTTTCATCGGCAATGATGCGGGTGGGGTTGGTGAGCAGGGCAAACTTCACGCCCTCTTCATGAGCATGCTCCACTTCCTCATGCCGGGCCGGCAGTTCTTTTTCGGAGCGGCGGTAAACAATCCAAGACTCCTCGGCACCCAGGCGCAGCGCGGTACGGGCCGCGTCCATAGCTACGTTGCCGCCGCCCAGCACGGCCACCTTCTTGCCGATCTTGATCGGGGTATCCCACTCGGGGAATTTGTAGGCCTTCATCAAGTTGGTGCGGGTGAGGAACTCGTTGGCCGAATACACACCGCAGGAGTTTTCGCCCGGAATGTTCATAAAATAGGGCAGACCGGCACCTGTACCGATGAAGACGGCGTCGTAGCCGTGTTCTTCAATCAGTTCGTCCACAGTAGCGAACTTGCCCACTACCGAGTTAACTTCAATTTCCACGCCCAGCTTCTTCAGGTTTTCCACTTCGGCCTGCACCACTGCCTTGGGCAGACGGAATTCGGGAATACCGTACATGAGCACGCCGCCG
Source organism: Desulfurispora sp. (assembly GCF_052744395.1). Lineage (NCBI taxonomy): Bacteria > Bacillati > Bacillota > Clostridia > Eubacteriales > Desulfurisporaceae > Desulfurispora > Desulfurispora sp. The sequence continues at coordinate 74,905 of NZ_JBRAJI010000003.1, forward strand.
GCCACGTGCAGCGCTTCATACACTGTGACCTTGTGCCCCAGCTTGGCCAGGTCGGCGGCACAGGTAAGGCCGGCCGGACCGGAACCGATCACGGCCACTTTGAACCCGGTGGGCGGAGCCACTTCCGGAATTTTCACGCCGTGCTTCAGCTCCCAGTCGGCGCAGAAACGTTCCAGACGGCCAATGGCCACCGGCTCGTGCTTTTTACCCAGAGTGCAATATTTCTCGCACTGGTTTTCCTGCGGGCAAACCCGGCCGCACACGGCTGGCAGAGCGTTTTTCTCCTTAATCTTGGCAATGGCGCCGGCAAAGTCACCTTCGGCCAGCAGCTTAATGAACTGGGGAATATATACTTCCACCGGGCAGCCCTGGCGGCAGGGTTCGTTTTTGCACTGCAGGCAACGCTTGGCTTCGGCAATGGCCGTGGCCTCGTCATAACCCAGGGCCACCTCATTGAAATTGCGGGCCCGTTCTACCGGATCCTGGGCCGGCATGGGATGCTTGGTGGGAATGATCTGTTTTTTGGCTTTCGGGGCGTCGGACATTACTTTTCACCTCCGCAAGTGCACTGGCAGGTACTGTAGCGTTCCATGGCCAGATTTTCTTCAGCCTTGAAATAGGCGCCGCGACGGCCCAGCTCCAGCCAGTCCACTTCGTGACCGTCAAATTCGGGTCCGTCCACACAGACAAACTTGGTCTTACCGCCCACCGACACCCGGCAGCAGCCGCACATGCCGGTTCCGTCCACCATCAGGGCGTTCAGGCTGACAATGGTCTTGATGCCGTATTCCTTGGTCAGGTTGGAGCAGGCCCGCATCATGGGTTGGGGTCCGATGGCCAGCACCAGGCTGATGTTTTCCTTGCCGCGGGCTTCAATGATCTCCTTCATCACATCGGTAACAAAGCCCTGGCGCACATAGGAACCGTCGTCCGTGGTCACATGCAGCTCACTGCAGGCCAAGCGCATTTTGTCTTCCCAGAAGAGCAGGTCCTTGCTCCGGGCACCAATGATGCCGATAACATGGTTGCCCGCCGCCTTGAGTTCCCGGGCGATGGGATGCACCGGGGCAACACCTACGCCACCGCCCACTACCAGCACGGTACCGAAGTTTTCAATGTGGGAAGGTTCGCCCAGCGGGCCGACAAAGTCCTTGATGTAGTCGCCCACTTCCAGGGCGCCCAGCTGTTTGGTGGTCTTGCCCACTTCCTGGAAGACAATGGTGATAGTGCCCTTTTCCCGGTCAAAATCGGCAATGGTCAGAGGTATGCGCTCGCCTTCCTCGTGAATGCGCAGGATGACAAACTGTCCTGCTTTACACGATCTGGCAACTTTGGGCGCTTCGATGACCATTAATTTGATGATGGGTGAAAACACTTCTTTTTCCACTATCCTGTACATAAAAACCTTTTCCCCTCCCTGTAAGCTTGTATATAATCCGCCTGGATTTTATATTTCTAGGAATTTGATATTATTCCTGCTGGTAATTAGATAATGGACAAAATTTTATTTATAGTCTGTCAATAAGATTAGTTAGATTATTTAATTAATATGAAATATCCGTCAGCCAGGGCCGAGCTCGGAAAAACACACGGGGCCTTACGGCCCCTGCACTTTTTCCTGCCAGATTTTGCCCAGGACACCGTTGACAAACCGGGCTGAATCATCGTTGCCGTACACCTTGGCCAACTCTACCGCCTCATTGATGGCCACCCCGCCCGGTACATCGGAACGGTACAACATTTCGTAAACCGCCAGGCGCATGATGTTGTGATCCACCCGGGCCAGACGGGATAGGGCCCAGTCCTTGCTATACTGACCCAGCAGACCATCAATTTGCTCCAGGTGCCTGACTGTACCGGTCACCAGATCCAAGGCGAAATCCCTGTCCTCACCTTCCAGGGTAAACTGCTCCTGAAAAACAGCCGAACCGCTGTGGCGGGCAAAGCTCAGATCATCGGCCGGCAGCCCGCGCTGCAAGATTTCCAACAGCAAATCCAGGGCCAGGAGAGGATCGGTACCGGATATGTCGATTTGGTAAAGGGCCTGCAGGGCTACTTCCCGGGCCTGTCTGCGGCTCATGGTCTACCTCCCAGATTTACTTGTCTTTCAGCCAGCCGGAAAAAAAGCCGCTTTCCCGGCTGCGCTGATCAAACTGGCGACCGATATAAAAACCCGCCCCCGCACAGAGGGCCACAAAAATCGCTTTGAGCACACCGTAGGTAATGGCGAACCAGCCAAAAAGCAGACCCAGCAAGATGCCCAGCGCCTTGCCACGGTGTTCGTTCAGTAAATGCCAGATGTCCTGCCAGTTCATTGAGCTCGCTCTCCTTTATTATTCCACCCGGGGTTTGCTCACGGCGATACTTTCGACTCGTACCTGAATATCCTGCACCGCAATACCCATAGTTTGCTGCAACTGCTCCTGGAGGCTTTTTTGCAGCCCCTCCACCAGTTCGGGAACCCGGGCTTCCGGCGTGACCGAAAGCCTCAGGCTGAGTCCAATTCCGTCCCGGCGTTCCTCCACTTTTGCCCGCGCCGCCCGGATCTGGGTGCTGTAGGCCAGGCTGTGCCGGACCACCAGACTTTCAATGGCGCTGAGGGCAATGCGCAGCCGGCCCAGGCTCACCTGCTGCACCACGGCTTTTTTCCCGGCCAGCGGCAGGGCGATGTAAACCAGCCTGACCCCGGCCAGTATGTAGACCAGGGACAGCACCAGCAGGATCTGGCTGTCCACATATCCGGGCTGCCAGAGAAAAAGCGACTCCAACAGGGTACGCCGGTTGAAAAAGCTGCCCAGACCGGTTACCACCAGGGCGCTGTTAACCAGGACGTAGACTGTGAGCAATAAGCGGTCGAAAAAAACCATGTTGCGCACTCCTCAGCGCACCCGGTGTTCTTCTTCCCGCGCTTCCTGGCTGAACACCACTCCCTGCACATTAACGTTCACTTCGACCACGGTCAGGCCGGTCATTTTCTCAATGGCGTTTTTGACATTCTCCTGAATCTGGGCAGCCATGTCGGGGATGCGCACACCGTACTCCACCACCACAAAAATGTCCACAGCGGCTTCTTTTTCGCCTACTTCCACCTTAACGCCCTTGGACATATTTTTGCGCCCCAGCATCTCGGCAATACCGCCCACCACACCACCGCTCATGCCGGCTACTCCCGGCACCTCGGTGGCTGCCAGCCCGGCGATGATCTTGACTACCTCGTCGGCAATGCGGATGGAGCCCAGCCGGGTTTGCTCCTCCCTGACCACAGTATCCACCTTGTCCATGCGTGGCCCTCCTTATTTAGTATTTTTTACCTTTTGCGTTCGGTTTATTATATCACTGCCTTCCGCCATCTGGCAATGTAAAGTGCGGCGAGTGTGGTTGTATTGCCCCACACCCGCCGCCATAGCCAATGATCAGTTTTCGTACAACGATACATTTAAAGACCCAGTTCCTGCTGCACAAAAGAAGTGTCGTAGGCACCGGCCTGGAAAAGTTCATGCTGCAGGACCTGCCGGTGCAGAGGAATAGTGGTGGGCACGCCTTCCAGCTGCATTTCATCCAGAGCGCGCAGCATACGCCTGACGGCCTCGCTCCGGTCGGCGCCCAGAACAACCACCTTGCCGAGCAGTGAATCGTAAAAGGGTGGCACGATGTATCCGGGGTAGATAAAGCTGTCCACCCGAACTCCGGGACCACCGGGCGGCAGGTAAGCGTTGATGCGCCCCGGGCAGGGCCGAAAGCCGGCAGCCGGATCCTCGGCGTTGATGCGGCACTCGATGGCATGCCCCCTGATCTGCACGTCGGACTGCCTGATAGAAAGTTTTTCCCCTGCGGCCACGAGAATCTGTTCTTTGATCAGATCCACACCCGTGATCAGTTCGGTAACAGGGTGTTCGACCTGGATGCGGGTGTTCATTTCAATGAAGTAAAAATTACGGTGCCGGTCCACCAGGAATTCCACCGTACCCGCGCTGAAATAACCCACCGCCGCCGCAGCCTCCAGGGCAGCCTGCCCCATGGCCCGGCGCAATTCAGGTGTGACCACCGGCGAGGGCGCTTCTTCAATCAGCTTCTGGTTGCGCCGCTGCACTGTACAGTCCCGCTCCCCCAGATAAAGCAGGTTGCCGTGCTGGTCGCCCAGCACCTGGATTTCCACATGCCGGGGCTGCTCGATATATTTTTCCAGATAAACCGCAGCATTGCCAAATGCCGTACCGGCCTCAGCCCGGGCGGCCTGCCAGGCCCGCTGCAGTTCCTCCTCGTTTTCAGCAATGCGCATACCCCGGCCGCCTCCCCCGGCAGCGGCCTTAATCAAAACAGGGTAACCTATTTCCCGGGCCACCTGCAGGGCCTGCGCCAGTTCTTCCACGACGCCGGGCGAACCGGGCACCACGGGTACCCCGGCCTTTTGCACGGTTTCCCGGGCCACGGCTTTGTCTCCCATGGCCGCAATAGCTGCCGGTGCCGGACCGATAAAGATCAGATCATGCTGCTGGCACAGGGCGGCGAAGCGGGCGTTTTCCGCCAGAAAACCGTAGCCGGGATGGATGGCCCGGGCACCGGTGACCAGAGCCGCACTGATGATGTTCTGCATGTTCAGATAGCTGTCCTGTACCGGCGGCGGTCCAATGCACACCGCCTGGTCGGCCAGGCGCACGTGCAGGCTGTCCCGGTCGGCCCGGGAATAAATCGCTACCGTTTTCAGGCCCAGTTCGCGACAGGCCCGGATCACCCGTACGGCAATTTCTCCCCGGTTGGCAATCAGTATTTTGTCCAGCACCTAGTTCCCCTCCGGTCTGATCAAGAATAGCACCTGACCATACTCCACCGGCTGGGCGTTTTCCACCAGAATTTTTTCCACTCTGCCGCCCACCTCGGCAGTAATCTCGTTCATCAGCTTCATGGCCTCTACTATGCACAGCACCTGGCCGGGTTTGACCCGGTCCCCTTCCCGGACAAAAGGAGGGGCGTCGGGAGCAGGAGCGCGGTAAAATGTACCCACCATGGGCGCCTGCACCTCGACCAGACCGCTGGTATCGGCAGGCGCTGCGTCGACTGCTGCAGCGGCGGAATCGGCCGGGGCCTGCACAGGCTGGGCTACAGGAGGGACACTTTTGCCCGCCTCGGATTCCGCGCCTGCCGGCAGGCTCTTGCGGATAACCACCTTCATCCCGTTATTTTCCAGTTTGACCTCGCTGATGGAGGTTTCATGCACCAGATTGATCAGTTCTTTGACTTCCTGCAGGTTCATCTCCCGTGCCTCCCCGGTACTGTTATTCTTTGCTTTCGGTCCGCCGGCCGGCTGCCGGGCAGCAGTATCCTGTCCAGCCCCGCCACCCCGCTTTTGCTGGATAAACTGACGGTAAATCTGCGGAAAAAGAGTGTAGGACAGTACGGCTTCTTCGGTTTTAGCAATGTCCCGCGCTTCTTCTCTCATTTTCTCCAGCCGGGGCGGCAGCAAATCGGCCGGCCGGCAGGTGTAGGAAGGTTTGCCGGCCAGGATTTTTTTCGCTACCTCCTCATCCACAGGCGCCGGCGGCCGGCCGTACAAACCCTGCACATAGGCCCGTACTTCACCGGGCACCAGCTTGTAGCGTTCGCCCACCAGCACATTCAACACGGCCTGGGTGCCCACAATCTGGCTGGTAGGGGTAACCAGAGGTGGATAGCCCAGTTCCCGGCGCACCCGGGGGATCTCCTCCAGCACTTCGGGCAGGCGGTGCAGGGCCTTTTGTTCCTCCAGCTGACTGACCAGGTTGGTGATCATGCCGCCGGGCACCTGATGCTCAAAGACGCGCATATCATTGATGCGGGTAACTCCCCGCTCGTAGCCCAAATCCTTACGCAGTTGCTCAAAGTAGTTAGCAACCTCAAAGAGCGCTTTTAAACTCAGCCCGGTGTCGTATGGAGTATCTTTCAGGGCCCGCACCACGGTTTCCACCGGCGGCTGGGAGGCACCAAAAGCCAGGGGTACCGAAGCAGTATCCACCACATCCACCCCGGCCTCGGCCGCCTTCAGGTAAGCACCCACAGCCAGGCCGCCGATGTAGTGGCTGTGCAACTGCACCGGCAGGCCCAGGTTTTCCTTGAACAGTTTGACCAGTTCATAGGCTTTGTAGGGTACCAGCAGGCCGGCCATATCCTTGATGCAAATGGAGTCGGCTCCCATTTGGGCCAGTTCCCGGGCCGTATGCAAATAATGCTCGGTGGTGTGCACCGGGCTGACCGTGTAGACCACCGCTGCCTGCACATGGGCACCGGCCGCTTTGCCCGCCTTGATGGCCGTGGCCAGGTTGCGGATGTCGTTCAAGGCATCAAAAACCCGGATGATGTCAATACCGTTTTCCACCATTTTGTACACAAAGGCTTCCACCACATCATCCGGGTAGTGCTGATAGCCGACCAGCGACTGGCCGCGCAGCAGCATCTGCAGCGGGGTATTTTTAAAGTGCTTTTTCAGCACGCGCAGCCTTTCCCAGGGGTCTTCATTCAGGTAGCGCAGGCAGACATCAAAGGTGGCTCCCCCCCAGACCTCCACCGAGTAAAAGCCCACCTGATCTATTTTTTCTACTATGGGCAGCATGTGCTCCAGGCGCATGCGGGTGGCCCAAAGGCTCTGGTGTCCATCCCGCAGGGTGGTGTCAGTAATCTTTAATTTTGCCATTTATTTCTCCCCTCACACCGGTGGTCTTTGTATACAATTAGTCTGATAAAACAAAGCAGGTTGCTTTACAACAACCTGGCTATAAGATCATGTATGGTGTTATTTTGCAAACACACCGAATGCTACTCACGTAGTGTAAATTATACACAAAGACAGGTTTTTTGCAACCAATTGCGGGCCAAGTATACAATATATATAATAAGTTGCATTAATTTGGGATTGGTTTGAATTTTCCCATATCGTTCCACCGCTGCTCCGGTATTGTGCCCACCGGTTGGCCATCCAGCCTGCGGGCATATTTAAGGCGCCCTCCCGCAGGGGCGCCTGATGTTAAGCATTTACTCGTATACTTTTTCCTCCAGGCGGTGGGCGTCGGGAGCATCTTCCTCCACATCCCGCCGGTTCCCCACCTGGGCACCCAGTTCCTTGTAATATTCGTGCTGGATGATCAGGTTCATGATTTCGCTGGTGCCGGTCCAGATCATGGCCAAACGGGCATCCCGCAAGAGACGCTCGATGGGATAAACCCTGGTGTAGCCAATACCCCCCATGACCTGCATAGCATTGTTAACCACAGCCCAGGCAGTTTCGGTGGCACATTTCTTGGCCTCGGAAACCAGCCGCCGGCAGAGAGCGGCATCCGCCCCGTTATCTACGGCCCGCGCCGCCGTGTAAACCAGCGCCCGGGCGGCATCCAGCATGGTAATGCTCTCGGCGATCTTGAAGCTGACCGCCTGAAACTTGTTGATGGTCTGACCGAAAGCCTTGCGGCGGGTAGTGTAGCGGGTGGCCACCTCCAGGGCCGCCCGGGCCATGCCGATGGAGCCGGCGGCGCTGGTCATGCGCTCGGGAATCATCATCTGGTAGAATATTTCCGCTGCGCCGTTCTCTTTACCCAGCAGGTTTTCCGCCGGCACTTCGCAGTTATCCAGCACCAAACGTCCGGCGCCCCCGCCCCGGGTGCCCATCAGGCCATAAATGTACTCCACTCTGACGCCCGGCCCTCTTTCCACCAGAAAGGCAGACAGCGATTTGTGCGAAGGTGCGGCCGGATCGGTTTTGGCGTAAATCATGAAATAATCGGCGCCCTCGGCGCCCACAATGAAACGCTTCTGCCCCTTTAAAATGTATTTGTCCCCTTTTTTCACCGCCACCGTGGTGGCGCCGAAAAAGTCCGAGCCGCCCCGCGGTTCAGTGAGACCCTCGGCGGAAGCCAGCCGGCCCGTCAGGGTGGGCTTTAAAAACTTTTCCTTCTGGGCCGGCGTGCCGAACTTGTTGATGGCCTCCCCGACAATGCTGGGCATGGAGTATAGGCAGGAAAGCGACATACTGAGCAGACCCACCTCTTCCAGCGCCACCACCTCGCTGGCCCAGTCCAGCCCCCGGCCGCCGTACTCGCGGGGAAAACGCAGGCCCAGCAGGTTGCGCGCTCCGGCCTCCTCAATAAAGCTGCGGGGAAACTGGATTTTTTCCTCGTCCATATCCAGGACCAGCTGGCGGGGTACGCTTTTCACAAATTGACGCACCTCATCGCGCAGCGCCAGCTGCTCGGATGTGAGCATAAAATCAAACAATGCCATGCACCTCACTTGTCCAATATTAAATTTAGTCATTTATGTAATTATTTATTGTCATAATAACACTTCAACAAGTTGCTGTCAAGAATATTTAGAAAAGTAAGCAGCGGACCCACTAATTGTTGGATCCGCTGGCATAACAACTTACCCTTTCGTTCTTGGTATCCAGTATCCAGGAAAATTAATTATTCGCTACTGATTCATTTGGCCGGCAACTGCAGAACAAGCATAGGCGAGCAGCAGTACCTGCCGACCCGTAATCACAGCCTGCAATCCCAGCGGCTGAGTACACCACCTCCCAGAAGCACCACTCCCCATTCGTACAAACTCAGCGGAGCAGTACGCATAATGGTTTGCAGACCCGGCAGATAAATGGCGCCCAGCAGCAGGCCAGCAGATAGGCCTACCGCCGGCATCAGAAACCGGTTGGGCACCCGACATTCCCGGCTGTCAAAAACATTAAACAGCTGTCCGGTAACCAGGTTGGCCAGAGCCAGAGTCCTGGCCCTGGTTAGCTGGCCTGGTTTTAAGGCCAGGCTAGCTGTATATATCCCCAGGGTGGTGGTTCCAATACCCAAACCACGGCCAACAACTTTTCGTCTGACATCCCGGCTGAAGAGGTTTTCCTCCCGGGGAGATGGTAGCTGCTGCATGCTATCGGCAGCGGGAGGGTCCATACCCAGAGCCAGCGCGGGAATGCTTTCAGTAACCACATTCACCCAGAGAATGTGAGCAGGATCCAGACAAACCGGCAGCCCCAATAACACAGCTCCCGATACGGCCAGTACTTCCCCCAGGTTACCCGCCAGCACATAACGAACGAACTTGCGAATATTTGCTTTAATGGCCCGCCCTTCTTCAATGGCTGCTACAATTGTGCTGAAGGAGTCATCGGTGAGAGTGATGCAGGATGCCTCCCGGGTAACATCCGTGCCACAGCGGCCCATGGCAATGCCCACATCGGCCTCCTTCAATGCTGGAGCATCGTTCACCCCGTCACCGGTCATGGCTACCACATAGCCCCGCTGCTTGTATACCCTCACCAGACGCAATTTTTGCCTGGGCGAAGCACGATAGACCACTTCTAAGCGATCCAGCCTGTCCAGCAGTTCCCTGTCAGAAAGACCATCGATCTCCTGGCCGCTCATCACCAGACCATTTTGTAATATGCGTAACTGACGGGCTACCGCCAGCGCGGTTTGACAATGATCCCCAGTGATCATTACTACCTTGATCCCGGCCTGCTTACAGCTGGACACCGCTGCCTGCACATCGGGCCGGGGAGGATCCTGCATGCCCATCAGGCCGGCAAATGTCAAATCGTTTAACAACTCGTCCTCCCGGTATGGTGTCTCGCGTACAGGTATAAATTTATAGGCCAGGGCCACCACCCGCAAAGCATCTCGGGCCATCTGTTCCACAGTGTTGTGGACAACCTGGCGATGCTGGTGACTGAAGTATTGTTCAGCCTGCCGGAAGCTATAGTAACGGCACCGCTCCAGTACCTCATCGGGTGCTCCCTTGACCAGCACCAAGCGCTGCCCACGCTGGTTTTCTACCACCACCGCCATCATGCGTCTTTCAGAATCAAAAGGTATTTCCTGTTGCCGGGGATACTTTTGCTGCAGGACAACAGGGTCGTAACCCCCCCGGGCGGCTGCCACCAGCAGAGCACCTTCTGTGGGATCGCCCTGCACAGTCCATTCCTTAATCTCTGGCTGATAGACCAAAGCGGCATTGTTACATAACGCGGCTACCAGCAGCACTCGCTGCAGTTCATCCACATTTTCCAACTCTATCCGCTGTTCACCCAGCCAGAAAGATCCGATGGGATTGTAACCATTACCCTTGACAAGATATAACCGGTTATTCGCATAAATGTGGGTAACTGCCATTTGATTGCTGGTCAGGGTACCGGTTTTATCGGAGCAGATCACCGTGGTATAAGCCAGAGTCTCTACTGCCGGCAGACGCCGCACCACCGCGTTGCGCCGTACCATGCGCTGTACTCCGAAGGCCAGCGCAATGGTCACAATGGCAGGCAATCCTTCCGGAATGGCTCCCACTGCCAGGCTAATCCCGGTACGCAACATTTCATAACCGGGTTGCCCCCGGGCAATGCCGGCCGCCGTGATCAAGCCGCAGATACCAATACAGGTCAGAGAAAGCTCCTGCCCCAGCCGGTGCAGCTGTTTTTGCAGGGGCGTGGTTTCATTTTCTACCTGTGCCAGCATAGTTGCAATCTGCCCCATCTCAGTGTACCGGCCAGTGTCCGTGACTACCGCCCGCCCCCGACCCCGAACCACCCGGGAACCCATAAATACCATATTGGTTAATACAGCCAACCCTTGATCGCCCGCCCGGCAGATACCCGTTTGTTTAACCACCGGGGTAGATTCCCCGGTGAGCATATCTTCCTGGACAGCTAAATCCACTACTTCCAGCAGGCGACAATCAGCTGGTACCAAATCTCCAGCTTCTAAAAGAATGATGTCACCGGGCACCAGCTGGCCGGCCGGAATCTGCCTCAACTGGCCAGCACGCACTACCCGAGCGGTAGGTGCAGCCAACTGTTTTAAAGCATTCAAAGCTTTCTCCGCCCGGTACTCCTGAATAGCTCCTACCACAGCCTGCATGAATACCACCAGCAGGATGCTAAAGCCATCGGTCAATTCGCCCAAAATAAATGAACCCAAACTGGCACCCAGCAAAAGGCGGCTCATCAAGTTTTGCAATTGCTCCCAAAACAGGGCCACAGCCGACGGCCGCCGGGCTTCTCCTATTTGGTTGCTACCCCAGATCTGCAGGCGGCGCTGACATTCGGTTAGAGATAGCCCGTAAGCCGGGTGAGATCCTAAATATGTAATTACTTCCTCTTCAGCCATCTCATACCACATGCGGCGGACAGTAGCGTGGCTATCAGGTATAATTGAAAAATTATTCTGTTTTCTTACAGAAAGACTACTCGACACTGGCCGGGAGGTTAATGGAGCATTTACATTGCTACCACTCCCTTTTGCCCCATGTGGTACTGAACCGGCATACGGGCCCGGAAAAACGGACTGCGTATGGTGGCTTGATGCAGTAGTGCCCGGACGACGGTTTAGCAATCGGGCCGAATTAAGCAGCACCGCCAGGCTACTCAAATTGCTCAGCACCGTAGCCATAATTGGGCTGAGATAATTACCTACTGCCAAACCCATGCCCACAATGTTGGCACCAGCGGCTATGGTTTGATTTTGCCGCACCACCTCAGAGCAAAGGCGGGCAATATGAATGGCCTGATTAATCTTGCTCAGATTGGGTCCAGTTATTACCACCCGCGCTGCATCCAACATGAACGCCTCGGGCTGGCTGCCCAGCACTATGCCTATATCGGCGTGGGCCAGGGCCGGAATGTCGTTCAATCCGTCTCCCACCACGGTGACAATTTTACCCCGGGCCTGTAAGCGGGCCACAATGCCTGCTTTATCCTGCGGCAACAGTTCAGCATAAATCTGACCGATATTCAGCTCCCGGCCCAGCGCAACCGCCGCCTCCCGGGCATCACCGGTAATAATACCAATATCCGCTATGCCCTGGTTGCGCAGCTGCTCTACAAAGCGACGGCTGTTGGACCGTAACCGGTCCCGCAGACCAATGAGACCAACCAGTTTACCATCCAGCGCTACATAGGTTACAGAACAGCCGCTCCGATGCAGCCGGCGGGCTTTGAATTCTCCCGGTTCAATGTCCACCCGCTGCGCCTGCATCAGCTGGCGGTTACCCACCAGCACGGTACGACCATCCACACTGGCACTGACTCCCTGTCCGACCATAACCTGGATACCACTGCGCCGGTGCCGGCGAACCACCTGCTCGGGCACTGCCTCGACCAGCGACCGGGCCACCGGGTGACCCAGTTCACGAGTACAGGCAGCGGCCAGCTCCAGAATATCATGAGACGTGTATTGCCAGCCTACCGGTACCGCTTCCTGAATCAAAGGACGACCATGGGTCAGGACACCGGTTTTGTCCAGCAGCACGGCATCGGTTTCGGTCAGTAATTCCAGGGCCTGCAGGTCTTTAAACAGAATACCCTGCCGGGTAGCATTGACTAACCCTGCGCGGTACGCCGTCACCACTGCCAGACTGATAGCCGCAGGAGTAGCCGCCATGATTACCGCCAGGGCCTGGGAAAAGCTGCGGGAAAGCAAATATGTAGCAGAGGCTGCCACCAGGGCCACGCGGGTTATTTTCTCGGCATACTCATTGGCAGCTGCCCGCTCCCGGGTAATAACGCTGGATTTCTGCAACTCCCTTTCCAGTTCGGGCGGAACCAAATCAGGCGCAGCAGCATCGGGTTCCAGGGTCAGCTGGCCCAAACGGATAAAGGATCCGGCCAGCAATCCGTCCCCCGCTTGTTTCATCATCAAGAGCGGACTGCCGGTCACCGCCGCTTCATCCACCAGAGCCTTACCCTGTATCACCCGGCCGCTCACCGATACCCGCTGTCCGTTGTGTACCGTAATCAAGCGACCACTGCCGGGTTGTACTGACACCCGGTCAACAGCACTGCGCCGGGCAGCCCGGGCAATTTTTTTCAGGGTGTTTTGAGAGTTTTGCAGCACCCAGGTCTGAATATATGCGCTGAGATGGGAGAGCCAGAGCACGGTTAGACCCAGTAAGCTTTCCCGGGAAACCAGCAGTGCAAAACTGGCCAGGCCAAGTAGCAAATCATGATTAATCCGCAGCTTTCTGGCTACATGACTGAAGCCGCTGTACAGCATGGGATAAGCACTGATCAGCGTAGTCGCAGTACTTAAATTAAACAACAGGGGGGAGGCAGCATAAGCGGCTGTCCCCCTGACAGCCCGGCGCACCGTCAGGCCGGCCAGCACCGCTCCTGTGCCCCAGAGGCGCAGAGCCTGGGTCGCCAGCGGGTCATCTTCCGGTTCGGGAAGATGCTCTTTTATCTCACCAGGCAGCCGGGAGGGATGTTTTTCCAGTAGATCGCGTCGCAATCTGGCCAGTTCTCGCTGGATCTTTTCCAGAGATATCAGACGCGGATCGTATAGTATCAGACTGCGGCCAGTGCGAGGGTTGGCTGCTACCAGCTTGATGCCGGCTACTCCTTCCAAGCGCCGGGTAACCGCCCGAGCCAATAGCGGCTGGTAATATATTTCGGGCATGGATACCCGCAGCCGCCCGGGGAAGCCGTAATAGCGCCAGATACTTTTCTTTCCTGTCACTCGCCTACACCTCGTAGTCCACTATTTAAGACAACAGGCAAAGTTTATCCCGCACCGAACCAGGCTATACCGGGAATCCACAAGTTCATTTGCTGATCCGCCAGAAGGATATACCTGCCAGCAAATTCTGGCCACATTCCCGGCTTTTCAGGCGTACATAACTCCAGAAATCCCTCAGGAATGCTTCCCAGATTTCCCCCACGTCTTTACTGAAGGAATCCTGGCAGCGCAACCGGGCACTGATGTCCACCGCCTCCCGGAGCAGTCCGGCCGCCTGCTGCAGTTTATTTTTCAGTTCCTCAATGGCCAACCGGCAACCCCCTATTTCTGGCCGTCCTCGGTATTTACTGTACCAGCACCATCACTGCCCCCGGCCAGATCGGCATCGATGGTCTGCCTGGCCCGATCAAACTGGGCTTCGGCCAGGATATCCTCAAACTCTTCCCGAATATTTTCAGCTACACGCTGTGCTTTCTCGGTGAGTTCCATGGTTTCCCGGGCTACCCACTTGGCCAGCGGGCGCATGCTCCTGGTTAGCGAAGGCAAGAGGAAAAGTGCCAGCAATGAAGCGCTCAGCCCCCACTTAAAGCCCACTCCCTCCCTCGAGTTGAGCAGCTGGCTCAAACGATAGCGCAGCGTGCCCCGATTCTGCAGCTGTTTCAGTGCCCGCAACAGTTCGGTGGGAGTGCAACCCAGCTCCTGACTCTCTTCCAGCAAATCCTGGACCAGCTCCCGGGCGTAGGGTGGACGGTTAGGATGACGCTGGTAATGTTCCTGGTAGATGCGCTGGGCCTGCACTTCAGCCTGCAGTTCATCCCGCAGATAATTAAGCAGGCGCCGATCCACCCCGTCTGGCCGCCAAGGATACGGGCGGCGGGATTCGTAATCTTCGTACTCTTCCCATTCCCGGTTTTCCCGCAGCTCCTGCCGCAACTCGGCCAATAGTTCATTCTTCAGGCGTTGCAGCTCCCGCCGACTGGTACGCTGCCTGCCCCGGGCCACCGACCCGTAATCTGGCATTTCTGCCTGTCGTTTTAGCTCGGCCAGAATTTCTTCTTTCAAAGTCTCCCTGGTTCGCGAGTCCAATCCGGAGCGGTCGGGACAGCGACCACCCGCCCGGGCACCCAGCAGTTCGGCCTTTAGTTCCTCCTTGATGGCCTGCAGGCGGGATTCATCATACATTTGTTCTACCTGGGTTTCTTGATGCATAATCCACCCTCCTACAATATGTAAAAATCAACAAATATTATTAACACAATATTTAGATCAGTATTCAACTCTGGTTGGAAAGATTTTAGATTTAAATTCTAATGTATAGTTAAATGCCAGCAAAACAAAATAAAAGTGAATGAAATTTCAAGTAAAGGTGGTTACTTGCTATGGAAGAACTGCTTCATACCATGCTTTACCGGCGCAATTTTTACCTTGCCGCAGGAGCTGGCCTGGCCTGGTTGCTGTACCGGCAGACCAGAAAGAGCCTGCGCCCGCTGGCCGTAGCTACTACCCGCAGTGTACTTAACCTATCGGATCATGTTAGTGAATTTACCGACTCAATCCGTCAGGGGTGGCAGAACCTGCTGGCGGAAGCCCGGGCGGAAGTACAGGAGCAAAGAGCTGCCCATGCCAGACCCCCGGAGCAACCAGACACAGTAGAACCCGACATAGAGCAGCAGGCCGCCCGGCAGGTGAGCGTTACCCGGCCCGCCTTTATTTCCCCGAGTACTCCACTACCTTCAACAACAATAGAGACACTGGTCAAGAACACGGAAATGCAAGAACCGGAAGACCTGTGATCAATGCTACCCGGAGAAAAGACAATAAAAAAGAGACCCTTCCGGATCCCCCTGTTGTGTACTACGCTTAAAACTGCATAGAGCTTGGTAGGTAATCTCCCTGGAACGTAGATAATTTTTAGCAAGCTCGCTTTTTGGTGTTTTCCATCGGCCAATTCTCCTGACAATGGTAAGAATCCTCCAGTCGGCCCTGCAGGCGTCCGGTCAACTGGTCGTGTCGCTCATAGATCCGGAAAATTACCTGGCGCTGCAGGGCCTGCGCCAGTCGGTGCTGTCCATGGCCAATATAGCCCTGCAGGACAGCGATAATTGCCCGGGCAATACGCCGGTCTTCCACGCGCTGCTCACAGCACATCAGCCGAAAAATTGTCTTGTTTACATCCACCTGCTCTTTTAGCAGCTCTTTCAGAAAGCCGCTGCCTACCCTGTTCAGCGAAGCGGACCAGGCCATTTCACCACAGCGATGGACCAGCGCAGCCAGGCGACTGGCCAAGTGATACTGCTGGGAAAGCTCCCGCAAATGATCCATCTCAGGTTTTTCAACCGGCAGGGATAACTCCGGCGCTGCGCAGCTGCCCCCCTCCACGTCCCATGCTAATAAACCTGTCTTCTGCCACACCTGCTGGCCCACCGCTGCCCAGGCGTCACCGTCATACATCTGCTGGACAAACTGCTGCAATATACGATAGTCCCACCGCTTTAAATATGTTGCCACCACCCGGGGTAACTGCCAGTTAAAGGGAGCAAAATAGGCATCAACCTCTAATTGCACGACCGATAATGCGTGGGTGATCAGTTGTTCAGTTCGCCACTCATACCACTTGAGCCGGTTACGTACCATTCCCCTGAACACCCGCTGCGAGTTGATAAGCCGCTTTCTTGCTGTCATCCCGGATCCCTCCACCACATCCCTTAGCCAGTAGTAGTTTACACAGCTTATATTTGCTTTGGTTTTTGTTAAATTAAATAATGTGTTAATTTATTTTTCAATTGTGTTAAGTTATTCCTGGATCCGTGATACCATCTCACCAATAACCATTTTCAGGCATAATCT
>NZ_JBRAJI010000004.1:0-88135 GCF_052744395.1 Desulfurispora sp.
ACCGACATTGTCATGAAAGCCGCCTGCCGCATCTTCCAGCAGGACGCCCTCAAATTCCTGGGGTTAGACCTGCCTGCCATCATCGACCTGGCCCCCACCGCATTGCCCGTGCTGGAGGCAAAGGAGACCCGCACCGACTTCCTCTTCCAGCTGGCCGATGACAGCCTCCTGCACCTGGAATTCCAGACCACGGCCAGTATAGATGACCTGTACCGCTTCCTGCTTTACGACGCTCGCCTGGTCTACCACACCCGGAAAACCCTCCGCACCGTGGTCATCTACGCCGGGGAAATCAGCCGGGCTGCCGACACACTGCTTAAAGGTACGGTTGACTACCAGGTGCGCAACGTCTACCTGCACAACTACGACGGCGATGCTATCTACCAGCGGCTGCAGCAAAAAGCAGAAAAGGGCGAGCCCTTCACCCGGCAGGAAATGCTGGAGCTGATCTTCCTACCCCTCATGAAAAGCAGCGCCGGCCGTTCCGAAATGGCCATCAAAGCTGCTGAACTGGCTAAAGCTAACGAAATACCGGAAACGCCGTTCCTGCTGGGGGCAATAATTGCCATCAGCGACAAATTCATGGAGGAAAGCGCCAAGAGAAAACTTTTGGAGGTGCTCAAGATGACCAAGATTGAGCAATGGATTAGAGAAGAAGCCCGGGCGGAGGGCTGGATGCTGGGTAAGCAGGAGGGTATAGCCCAGGGCGAACTTAAAAAAGCGCGGGAAAACGCCCTGGCCGCCCTGCGCAAAGGATTAGACCCTCAACTGGTCAGCGAAATCACCGGCCTGCCTCTGGAAGAAGTGCTTAAGCTGCAAAAGAAGGCTGTGCATTAAAGCCCCGCTGGCAAACCACCGCTCACCCGGTGGTTTGCTTATTTTCAGGAGGTGAAATAAAACCAGAACACTTATTCATAAATCAAGCGGTTAAGCAGCCATAATAAACACGTAAATTTGTAGCCCTGGTCGGGTCGGCGCTCCTGGCCGAAAACCACTCAGCAGCGCGGCGGGCGCAGTACAGGTGCTGCTCCAGGTGCCGCACCACCTGGAGCAGTGTTACGCGCCCTGTACGGCTGGCTGGTAGACCGGCTGAAGAACACGGGCACTTACCGGCACTTGCCCCCACCGCCCCCTCCGGCAGCGGCCAGTTCAGGCTAGCGGCTTTTGCAACCAGGCCACCAGGGGCAGCTGGAACCTGTGTACAAACTCGGGATGGCGCGGTCTCACCCTTACGGTAAAGCCAATCACACCGGGTGGTACTTCCAGGATGCCGGCATAGCGGTACATCCCTTCCTCCAGCACGGCTTCCCGCTGCATGGGCTGGATGCGGCCCGGCACCAGGCTGTTGTCCTTGAGCCGCCCCCAGACCAGCTCCACCTGCACATCATCCGGAGCGATCTCGCCCAGATGGATCAGGGCCTGCACTGGCAGGCTATCGCCCGCGGCCAGCTGGCGGCCCTTTTCCACCCCCACTTCCACCGCCCGCACTTCCACCTGGTGCCAGCGAGAGCGCAGGTGCTCCTGGAAGGAAACCAGCTGCGCGGCCAGGTGATATTGATCCCGGGACAGCTTTTCACTGCGGTGCATGGCCGGCACATAATAGCGGGTGGTATATTCCTTGACCATGCGCACCGTGTTGAAATACGGGGCTATGCTGCGCAGGCTGTTTTTCATGTACTGGATCCAGCCCCGGGGTATCTGCTGTTCGCGGCTGTAATACAGGGGAATGATCTGGTTTTCCAGCACACTATACAGCGACAGGGCGTCCTGCAGGTCCTGGGCCTCTTCGGAGGGCAGCTCCTCCTCAGTCCCGATGGCAAAACCGTTCTGCCCGTTGTAGGCTTCCGGCCACCAGCCGTCCAGGATGCTGCAGTTGAGCAAACCGTTCAGAGCCGCTTTCATGCCGCTGGTACCGCTGGCCTCCTGGGGCCGGCGCGGGTTGTTCAGCCAAACATCCACCCCCCGCAGCATCTGCCGGGCCACATCAATATCGTAGTTTTCCAGAAACACGATTTTACCCCGGAAGGGCTCCTCCTCGGCCATATCGCAGACCAGCTTGATCAGTTCCTGGCCGGGATGATCGGCGGGATGGGCCTTGCCGGCAAAAACAATCTGCACCGGGCGTTCCGGATTGTTCAGCAGCCGGGCCAGCCGCTCCCGGTCCCTAAAGATCAGCGCGGCCCGCTTGTAGGTGGCAAAACGGCGGGCAAAGCCAATGGTCAGGGCGGCCGGACTGAGCAGTTCCTCGGCCTCCCGCAGGGCGGCCGCGGGAGCCAGATTGCGCAGCCGGTTCTGTTTAACTTTGCGCCGTACATAGGCGATAAAGCGCTCTTTCAGGTGGCAGTGCACCTGCCACAGCTGCTCGTCGGGAATTTCCAGCACCTTATCCCACAGGGAGGGATCGTCAAGGCGTTCCTGCCAGCCAGCACCCAGGTAGCGGCCCAGCAGTTCCTGCATTTCGGGGGCCATCCAGGTGCTCAAATGCACACCGTTGGTGATGTGCTCCACCGGCACCTCCTCGGCCGGCACATGGCCGAAAAAGCGCCGGAACATGGCCCGGGACACCGCACCGTGCAACCGGCTCACCCCGTTGCAGTAATCGGCCAGACGTAGAGCCAGCAGGGTCATGTTGAATGCGCAGGCCTGGCTGTCCCAGCCCAGCATGAGCAGTTCGTCCCGGCTCATGGCCAGTTCGGACGGCAGGTAGCCCAGATAATAGTCTATCATCTCGGCGCTGAAATAATCATGTCCGGCCGGTACCGGGGTGTGGGTGGTAAAAACCGTACAGGCCCGCACGGCCTGGATGGCCACCGGCGCCGCCAGACCCTGCACCACTTTTTCCCGCAAAAGTTCCAGGGTAAGAAAGGCCGAATGGCCCTCGTTGATATGGTAAACCGCCGGCTCAATATCCAGTTCGCGCAGGGCCCGCACTCCCCCGATGCCCAGCAGAATTTCCTGCATGATGCGGGTATCGCGGTTCCCGCCGTAGAGCTGGCCGGTGATCAGCCGGTCTTCGGCCCGGTTGCGCGGCACATCGCTGTCCAGCAGGTAGATTTTCACCCGGCCCACCTGCACTTCCCAGACCCGGGCAGACACCGTCCGGTCGGCCATCTGCACCGCCACAAACACTTCCGAACCATCGGCCCGCACCGCCGGCCGCACGGGCAGTTGGAAGAAGTTGTTTTCCGGATAGGTGGCCTCCTGGCGGTTTTCCCGGTTGATGCGCTGGGTGAAATAGCCGTGCCGGTACAAAAGCCCCACTCCCACAAAGGGCAGCCCCAGATCGCTGGCCGCTTTCAGATGGTCCCCGGCCAGCAACCCCAGACCGCCCGAGTAAATGGGATAGGACTCGTGCAGGCCGAATTCGGCGGAAAAATAGGCCACCGGCCGTCCGGCCAGTTCGGGATAGTGCCGGCTGTACCAGGTATCCCTTGTTTCCATATACCGCTGGAATTCTTCCCAGACCTGGCGGTACTGGCGCAGATACTCCGGGCTGGCCGCCGCCCGGTGGAGCTTTTCTTCTGCCACGCTCTGCAGGAAGAGCACCGGATTATGGTGCACCTGTGACCACAGTTCGGGGTCAATGTGCATAAACAGGTGACGCGCCCGGTCCTGCCAGCTGAACCAGAAATTATAAGCCAGAGTGTCCAGGCCGCTGATTTCTGCCGGCAAACGGGGCATGGCCGTGAGCATATAGTAGGAATACATCTCCTCACCCGCCCGGTTAAATTTTTTTTCTTCAATTTGCCCCGAAAAGCGCCCGCTCATGCACCCGCTGTACCGGCCGCATACCAGATGCACCATTACCTGCCGGCCCCGCCGGCGCATGAAAAAAGAATGCCGGCGCATAATATGCCTACCGGGGCATCACCGGCTGTGGCCGGCTGATGCACCCGTGTCAAAGAAACCCCCTGTACTGGCAGGGGGTTTCTGATTGGTTCAAGAAAAGCTGGCCAGGCCGACCGCCGGCCGGTAAAATAATGTTGTGGCAAGACCACAGGGAAACAGGGAAGGAGAGGCACAAATGACCGTAGAGCTGAAAACACCTTATCTGGTTGACGAACTGGTGGTTTACCTGGAAGGACCGCAGCGGGCCCGGGTGATTGACACCGACTGTCGCTGGGAACTGCTCACCACCCCCGACAGCTGCACCTGCTGCACCTTCCGCTTCGGCCGTTACCGGCAAAAGGATTTCGCCTGCCGGCATATCAAAGCCCTGCAGCAGGTGCTGCAGGGCTCCGGGGAAAGCGATAATTTGTAAGTCAGGCCAGACCCAGGAAATCCCGTACTGCCTGCACCATCCGGTCTTTCTCCACCACCCGCCGGTGCCGCACCGGCCGCTGCTCCAGATCGCGCAACCCCGCGGGCACGGTCAGACCGGTGTGGCGGACCAGCATTTCCAGCAAGTCAAACTCACTTTTACCCTGCACGGCCGCCTCACCCAGCAGGGCTCGGGCCACGCTGGCGTTGAACTTGCAGGGGCTGGCCGTAGAGAGCAGCACGGTGGGAGTGGAGTCGCCGGTCGCCTGCCGGTAATTTTCATACACAGCCAGGCCCACCGCGGTGTGGGTATCCAGGACATAACCGTACTGCCGGTAAGCCCGGGCTATGGTGTTAAGCGTTTGCCGGTCGTCGGCGTAATCCGACCAGAAAATCTGCCGCACCTGTTCCTGCACCCCGGCGGAAACGCTGTACAGACCCTCCCGCTGCAAAAGGCCCATCCAGGAGGCCACGGCACCACTGTCACCACCGCTCAAATGATACAACAGGCGTTCCAGATTGCTGGAAACCAGGATGTCCATGGAGGGGGAAAGGGTTTTATAAAAGGGCCGCCGCCGGTCATAGGTGCCGCTGCGCACAAAATCGGTCAGCACATTGTTGCTGTTGGCGGCGCAGATCAGTTTGTGCACGGGCAGGCCGGCCTCGCGGGCGTAGTAGCCGGCCAGGATATTGCCGAAGTTGCCCGTGGGCACCACAAAGTTCACCGGGGCACCGGGCGCCAGAGCACCTTTTTGCACCAGATCCAGATAAGCGCTGAAATAATAGACTATCTGCGGCACCAGGCGACCCCAGTTGATGGAATTGGCCGAGGAAAAGACAAAACCGGCCTGTTCCAGCTCGAACCGCAGCTGCGGGTCGGTAAAGATGGCCTTGACCCCGCTCTGGGCATCGTCAAAATTGCCCTGCACGGCCACCACACCCACATTGCGGCCTTCCTGGGTGACCATCTGCAGCCGCTGTACCTCGCTCACGCCCTGCTCCGGAAAGAACACCAGAATGCGGGTGCCGGGCACGTCTTTAAAGCCCTCCAGGGCCGCTTTGCCCGTATCGCCCGAAGTGGCCACCAGGATGACGCTTTCCTGCTCCCCACCGTTTTTGCGCCGGGCCAGGGGCAGAAAATAAGGCAGGATCTGCAGGGCCATATCTTTGAAGGCGCTGGTGGGGCCGTGCCACAGCTCCAGAACATACAGGCCGGGGGACAGTTCCACCACCGGAGCTACCTGCGGGTGGTCGAAGTTGCGCTGACTGTAGGCGTTTTCGGCACAGTAGGCCAGTTCCTCCCCGGTAAAGTCGGTCAGGTAGGCCCGCAGCACCTGCTGCGCCCGCCCGGCGTAGTCCAGCTCCTGCCAGGACAGGTAGTCCTCCAGCCGCACCGGCTCAAGGGGCACGAACAGCCCGCCGTCGGGCGCGATGCCAGCCTCAATGGCCCGGGCCGCGCTCACCGGGCCGCAGCCGCCGCGCGTACTGGCATATTGCATGGTTCTCCACCTTCCTCATCATGTAACATAATAACGTAAACTCGCGTGTGTGTTTTTTCCTGAACACGGCGGGTGTGTATCCTTCGCTCGCCCGAATTTCGTACCGGGCAGCACCGGCGGCTCGGTTGCGGGCGGGGCGGGCCGCCCCAGATTCGACATCGTGTCTCAGCTGGGGCTGGCGCGGACGTCCTGTCCGCGCCTCCCAGCCCGCAACCGCGCCCTCGCCGGGTGCTGCAACCGGTACTCCAGACGGGCTCGCTTAAGGCAAGACACCCCCGCCGGTATACACACAGAGGCTGCAATAATACCATTATGCCCCGGATGGGCCGGCCGCGCAAGATGACAAACTTTTGTTGGACTTTTCACTGATTAACTGATAGAATGTTGGCCAAAAGTTTTACCGCACCGGAGAAAGGTTGAACAACCCCATGAGCCAGGTAAAGATCATCACCGACAGCGCCGCCGACCTGCCCGCCGCACTGCAGCAGCAGTACGATGTGGAAGTGGTGCCGCTGTATGTCACCTTTGAGGACGGCCAGACCTATCTGGACGGCGTGGACATCAACCCGCAGCAATTTGCCCAAAAACTGCTGGCCAGCCGGGAACTGCCCAAAACCTCCCGGCCCAACCCGGAAACCTTTGCTCAATCTTTCCAGCGCGCCTTGAGCCACTACCGGGATGTCATCTATGTGGGCATCTCCTCCAAAATTAGCGGCACGGTGGAGAGCGCCCAGCTGGCCGCCCGCCAGTTCACCGAACGGGTGCACGTCTGGGATTCCCGCATGGGCTCGCTGGGCATCGGCATCCTGGCCCTGAAAGCGGCCGAACTGGCCCGGCAGGGTTTAAGCGCCGCCAGTGTGCTGGAGAGGCTGCAGCAATACCGCCAGGAGATGAACCTGATTTTCACCATGGACTCGCTGGAAAACCTGATCAAAGGCGGCCGGGTGAGCAGGCTGCCGGGATTTATCGGCAACCTGCTGGACATCAAGCCGGTGGGCATGGCCACTTTAGACGGGCAGATCAAGGTGCTAGAAAAGATCCGGGGCCGCAAGAAATCATTGCAGCGCCTGCTGCAGCTGGTGGAAGAACTGGGTAAGAACCTGCCCGACAAAATTGTGGGCATCACTCACCTGGACTGTCTGGAGGAGGCCCTGCAGCTGAAGGAGAGCATTCAAAACAAATTTGCCCCGCGGGATGTGCTGGTGGCCCCGGTGGGTTCCACCATCGGCACATACGGGGGCAAAGGCTGTATTGTCATCTCATTTTAATCCGACCGGCCTGGAGCAGCCGCCCACGAGTGCGCGGCTGTTTTTTTTGCTGTCCGCCATTTTAATAGCCGTAAAAGGAGTGGTAGTAGGAATCCAGATCCAGTTCCTCCACCGGTTCCTCCCCGGGCGTTTCGGGCGGCGGGTAGTCGTCGTCCCAGAAGTCCAGATCGTACAGGTAGCGCTCTTCCCTGCTCATGAAAGGCCTCCTTTGCATGGACGGTGATGTCGCCGGTGCGCTTTGCACCACGCGCCTTTATCCTTCCCCGCCCGGCGCCCGCTCATACACCCGGACCGGCCTCCCCGTGCATAATTTTGCGGATTACCGCCTGCCATGCTGCCGGCTCAGCTTTCCCCAGGCAGCGAAACCGTGGTCCGGGCCATCTCGGCCAGCTCACCGGCGTGGCGTTCGGCCAGCGCCACCAGCCGGCGATCCAGCTGACCGGCCCGGGCATTCAGGCTTAAAATATCCAGTGCCTTTTCCACCGGCATACCCGGCCGGTAGGGCCGGTCTTCCACCAGGGCGGCAAAGACATCGGCCACGGCCATCAGGCGGCAGCCGGTATCCAGCCGCCCGGCGTCCACCTTGAAGGGATAACCGTTGCCGTCCAGTTTTTCATGGTGAAAGGCGGCCCAGTCCCGGATGCGCTCCAGCTGGGGAACCTGGTTCAATATGTGATAGGTGTAATAAGTGTGCTGCTTGATCACGTCAAACTCGGCTTCGGTCAGCCGGCCCGGCTTTTCCAGAATGGACTCGGGCACGCTCAGCTTGCCCAGATCGTGCAGCAACCCGGCCAGGCGCACCTGCTGCACTTCCCGCTCCTCAAAGCCCAGCCCTTCGGCCAGCCGGGCAGCCACCGCCGCCACCAGGCGGGAATGGCGGTGGGTGAAGGGGCTTTTGGCGTCCACCACGGCAC
The DNA here is from genome assembly GCF_052744395.1 of Desulfurispora sp. NCBI lineage: Bacteria > Bacillati > Bacillota > Clostridia > Eubacteriales > Desulfurisporaceae > Desulfurispora > Desulfurispora sp. Next base: position 7,942 of record NZ_JBRAJI010000004.1, read on the forward strand.
TGAAAATTTCCCCCAGGGCCAGCAGGCCCGCCAGGTTGATCTGCAGGGGCCAGCGCCGGATCTCCTGCTGCAGCAGCTCGCTCATGAAATATCCGGTGAGATCCAGCCAGAGACTTTCCCGCCGGGCCAGACGCGCAAACAGGCGCACCAGCTGCGGGTCAAAAACGCTGCCCGCCAGCTGGCTGACCTTGTCCACAATCTGCTGCTGGTAGTGCAGCACATAACCGTTTTGCAGCAGCACATCCACCCGATCGGCCAGGTGAATAATCCGGGCGGCCAGCGGAATGGCCTCCCCGGCCAGGCCGGAGGGGTTGTCCCTGCCATCCCAGCGGTCATGATGGGACAGCAACACCGGAGCCAGAGTGGTGCCCGTGGCCCGGTCCAGCAGCTGCAGCAGCACGGCGCCGCGCTGGCTGTGCCGGGCAGCCTGCTCCAGCTCAAACTGACCCAGGGTGGACTTATCCTGCCAGGTGCTGACCCCGGCATCGTGCACTATGGCGGCCTGATAGAGCAACAGGCACTGCTCCTCGGGCAGGCCCATCTCTTCAGCCAGGCGCAGCGCTAAAAGGGCCACCCGCTGGTGGTGGCGCAACAGGCCATGGCTGTGGAAGTCCATGGCCAGAGAAAGGGAAAAAAGCAGCTGGTTCAAATCCACTGTCAGCATTGGTGATCACCCGCTGCTTCATTCGCCATCCGGCACGCCAAATCCTTCCTGTCCGGGAAGGTCCAGCTTTGTATTCTGTAATTTATTTGTGCTATAATTGATTGTAATCTCCATAATATGGGAAGTGTTGTCCATGCCCGCCATCCTGGACCAAGGCGAAAAAATGCCCGTTCAAATCATTCTCTATCGCATTTATGATGTGGCCGAAGAAATCAACCTGACAGCGGCCCGCCAGCTGCTGGCGGACAGTCAGGTGGGCCGGATGCAGCTGGGCCGGGTGCGGCCCAAATCCATGCAGATCAAAAACCCGCCGCTTTTGATCAGTGCGGGGGAAGATACTATCGAGGCGGCCGGTCTGGCCTGCCGGGCCATCGGCAAGGCCAAGATTTTCGACCTGGGCGTGATCAGCCTGGCCCTGCGCCTGTACCCGGAAAAACACCTCACTTATTCGGAACTTCTGGAACTGGCCCTGGCCCTGCCGGAGAACGACCGGGTCGACGAACTGCTGGCCCGGCAGCTGGCCGAATTGCGCCACCTGTTGGATCCGGCCATGCACCGACCCGGCCGGCACGAATTCGTGGAGGACTACACGGTTTTTTGCTTTCCCCGCTGGCCGGCAGCATGGGATCCGGTACCGCTGCTGCTGGCGGAAAAAGAGCCACTCAGCCAGCAGACCCGCCAGCAGATTCTGGCCAATTCTTTTTCCTACGGGCCGGGCGACCTGGCCGTGCTCACCTGGGACAGCGCCCTGGTGGTGGATGACAGCGGCAGTTACGACATCCCCGACCTGCTGGAGTTTGCCAACATGCAACTGTTGGAACTGCGCTACTACGACAACCTGCTCAGCCGGGAAATGGACCGCATGTACCAGGAGATTGAAGATGCCGAACACTTTTCCGGGTTTGGACGGCGCCGTCGTTATCGCAAAATCATGAATCGACTGATGGAGCTGGTGGTGGACATCAGCGACATTCACGAAAAGATTCACAACTCGCTCAAGGTTACCGAGGACATCTTTTACGCCCGCGTGTACAGCGCCGCTTTGAGCATTTTCCGCACCCACAGCTGGGCGGCCAGCATCGACCGTAAAATTTCCCTGATCCAGCAGAGCTACGCCATGCTCAGCGATGAGCTGACCACCTGGCACTCCACCCTGCTGGAGCTGACCATAGTTTTCCTGATCCTGCTGGAGCTGATCCTGGGACTGGTCACCCTGCATGGTTAGCCGCTATGGAGCAACCGCCAGCCCAGCCCCAGGAGAGCCAGCAAAACCAGCACCAGTCCCACCGCGCTAACCGTCTGCCAGCGCTGTACCTTTCTCTCCAGCCGGTGCACCTGTTCCCACAGCATGGCCCGGCTTTCCTGGCAGAGCCGGTCGGCCTGCTCCAGCCTGTCTTCCAGACCGGCCATTTTTTGCCGGGCCGGCGCCAGCAAGCTCTGCTCTATGGTGCGGGCCAGTTCCTGCGCTTCCCGCCGCCAGTTTTCCCCGGACAAGTTCACCACCTCCCTGCTGCGGCCGGGATCAGTCCGCCGACCGGTCATATCCCCATAAGCATCGCTCTGCCGTGTCCGCCCCGGACATCCCGTGCGCTCAGGAACCGGCCTGGCTGATGGCATCGCGCAGTGCGGCCAGCAGCTGGCCGGGCATTTGCTGTATTTTTTCCTCCAGGCGCTGCAGGCGGCTCAGTATTTCCTGGAACTGCTCCTGCTGGCGAACCTGTTCGCTCTGCCACAGGCGCTGCAGATTTTTCTGCTCCTGCATGAGCGGCTCGGTAAACTTCTGCCTTGCTCCTTGAATGATCTCCCGCAACATTTTTTGCATTTGCTCCTCATGAGCGGCCATGTTCATCCCTCCAGAGCTTTTTTGATCATGTACAGGTAACGCAGGCTCAGCGCCTGCTGTTGTTCCTGCCAGGCCGCCATCAGCCGCTGCACCAGTTCCCGCTCCAGCTCTTTTTTCATTTCCCGACCGGTATACTGGCTGATTTCCCGCATCAGCCATTTTACGGACTCGTCAATCAACCGGGCCTGTTCCAACATCCTCACCTCCCTGTCCGGCGGCCCGCCCAAACAACCAGCGGCGCAAGGCGTTGATTCCGTCCGGCGCGGCGGCCTGCGGCCGGGCGGTGGAAATGATAAAAATGCGGGGTCGCCCTGCTGCATACCGCTGCAGCGGCAGTTGGTAACGCAGGTGGGCCGCCGCCCGCTCCAGTTCGCGCGGACCCAACAGATCGGCAAAGGTCAGGACATAGTGGCAGTTCATCCCGGTCAGTTCCCTGGATTCCAGAATGCGCCACAATGATGGCAGCCGGCCGGCCAGTACCTGGCGGGCGGAAACAAAAAGCAGACAGCAATTTGCCGCTGCCAGCCAGGTAGGCAACTGCCCGGTTACACTCCCCGGCCCCACCTGCTCGGGCCCATCCAGCCCGGGGGTGTCCACCAGCACCAGATTGTCCGGCCAGGCTGCGGGCACCACTATTTCCACCTTTTCCATCAGCCAGCCCAGCGGCCGGCTCACCAGCCTGCCCCACCCCGTACCGGGGTCAAGGCCGCCCGCCAGCAAATCTGCTGCTCCGGGCCGGACATACAGTGTCACCTCATGAGGAACGCCGGCCACACTGAGCCGGCCCGGCCGCTGCGCCGCCCCGGCAAGTCCGGCCAGACTGGCGCGCAAAGCCGCCAGGCGGTAGGCCGGCCAGGTTTCCACCCGGCTGCCGTAGCGCAGCGCAAAGCCGCCCCAGCAGGCTTCCAGAGCGGGTTCGGCCAGCAGGTCGGATAATGCCCGCAGCGCCGGACGGTAAATTTCCCCGCCCGCCAGCCCCATCCGGGCAATCTCAAAGCTCACCGCCTGCCGCAAGGCCAGGCGTACCTGCCATTCCGAACCGCTGCGCACTTCCACCGGACAGAGGGTGGTGGAGCGATCCTCCACCGGTAGGAGCTGCTTCCCCAGCAGAGCGTTGATAAAAGAGCTCTTCCCGCTGGAAAAAGGCCCCAGCAACAGCACCCGGTATGGATCGCCCGGCCGCCTGAGCGAAAGCGGCCGCGCTTTGTTACTGGCATCACCCGGTTTTTCCCCCCACCAGAACCTGTATTGACGGCGGGCAGCGCTGTCTGAACCGCAGCGCTGCAGCAGGCGCTCCTGCCAATTGCCAGCCTGCCGCCGGCAGTGTTGGATGAGCGCGGCAGCTTCCCTGATGCGTCGTGCTTCCTGCCACAGCTCCGCCCACCCGGACCAGCCGGCCACGCCGGCCGCCCGACTGCTTAGCTGGTGCCAGCGCCGCGCCAGCTGCCGGTCGCGCTCCAAACACTCTTTTTCCAGGCGCAGCAGCAGCGCTTTCACCAGGGCTCCCTGAACATAGCCAACCAGTTCACCTGCCTCCTGCGGATCGTGCAAATCCAGCGCCACCATCCGGCAGCGGCCCACCGGCCGGCGGCCCAGCATTTCCCGGGCAGCCGCCAGTCCGCTCTGCCGGTCGCCTCCCGCCTGCGTGTTCACCAGCACCAGCAGTTCCGGCGCTGCCGGCCCTACCGCCTGCTGCCAGCGGCATATTTGCTCCACCTCCGGCCAATCCGGCCCGCGGGCGTGCAGCACCAGCACCACCAGAGGGGAAGGTACAGCGGACAGCACTGGTTTGCTGTTTTCATCCGGCAGGCAGCTGCCTGCTTCCACCAGATGGCACAATTGGAGTAAAGCAGCCGGATGCCAGATCTGCAGCACATCCTGCCGGTCAAACCAGCGGCGCAGGGCCAGTGTCAACCCGGTCCCTGTGCTGATTTCCATTTCGCGCCGGCCTTTTTGGAGCACTGCCCGGAACTGCGGACCGTACCGGCAGATCACCTGGCCGTGCCCCCGGGGGCTGAAACCTGCGGGTAAAATATCTTCTCCCAGCAGTAAATTGCCCAGGGTGCTTTTGCCGCTCCCCACCGGTCCGCACAGGTACAGGGCCGGCCCGGACAAATCCGGCCAGAATTCCCGCAAAGCGCTGACCTGCTCCAGCAAATTGTCGCTGTACAATGGCCATCCCCCGTATCGGTTTTTTTATGGAAGATATATGTAGCAACCCGGGCTGATATGCCGCGGCAAATTTTTTCCGAAAACGGCAGGTATACCGACAAATTTGGAGAATTTATACTTAAAATCTTGCGCTCCGCCAGAGGCAAAATCACCGAAAGGTGATGACGCAAAGCCACGGGCCTAAAACACGCTCTGTCAGGGCAGCCGGGCTGCCGTTGCGCAATAACCTGTGGAGAGCAGCAGGGGAGGCAAAATGACGCTTGAGGGAGGAAGCTTTGCGGGCCAGTGTGCGCTGGGAAAAACCCGCCAGCCAGCAGCAAGCCGATACCGGCACCAACCAGTTAGTGGAACTGCGCCGGCAATTGATTGCCACCGGTTATAATGCCACCGAGGTGGATTACCTGATCAGCAGTGTGGCCGGAACGGCCAGTTTTCAGCAGATGGATCCGGCCACGCGCCAGAAGGTACGGCAGTTTATGGAAAACCAGCTCACCGTCGCCCGGGGTTGTCTGCAGCTGGTGAATAACGGTTCTTCACAACAATAACCTCTGCCAGTTTGGCGGGGGTTTTTGCTTTTACTCCGTCCCGTCGCCGGAGCCTGCAGCCCGCTCTCTTTCCCGCGGGGAAATGCAGCAGCATACCAGGCTGTACTGCTGGTTAAAAAAACCGGGCTGTTGCCCTGTCTGGCAACAGCCCGGTTTTACAAGGGTGTTGTTTGCCTGTTTTCTCACTTTTTGTCTGGACTAAACAGCGGAAAGCCGCCTGGTCAATTAAAGTCTGGTGAGCAGGGGACCAAGGATCAGGGAGATGGTGCCGGCCACCTTGATCAGCGGGTTCATGGCCGGGCCGGAAGTATCCTTGCAGGGGTCGCCCACGGTGTCGCCAATAACCGCCGCCTTGTGCGGATCGCTCTTCTTGCCGCCCAGATTGCCGGCCTCGATGTATTTCTTGGCGTTGTCCCAGGCGCCGCCAGCGTTGGCCAGGAAGAGGGCCAGCAGCACACCCACGGTGGTCAGGCCGCCCAGGAAACCAGCCAGCGCCTTGGCACCCAGACCGAAGCCCACCAGAATGGGCACTACCACAGCTACGATACCGGGGAAGATCATCTTGCCAATGGCCGCGCGGGTAGCAATGTCCACGCAGCGGGCGTAGTCGGGCTTGCCGGTGCCTTCCATAATGCCGGGGATTTCCCGGAACTGGCGGCGCACCTCGGCCACCATATCGAAGGCGGCTTCGCCCACGGCGCGCATGGTGCGGGCACCCACCAGGAAGGGTACGGCGCCGCCAATGAACACACCCACCAGCACCATGGGTTCGGTCAGGTTAACCACAAACTCTTCCAAACCAAACTTGTGCTTGACGCCATCCACATAGGCGCTGAACAGGGCCAGCGCGGTCAGGGCGGCGGAACCAATGGCAAAGCCCTTGGCGATGGCCGCAGTGGTGTTGCCCACAGCGTCCAGTTTGTCGGTTTTCTCCCGCACTTCCTTGGGCAGTTCGGCCATTTCAGCAATACCGCCCGCGTTGTCAGCCACCGGGCCGAAGGAGTCCATGGCCACCACCATGCCGGCAGTAGAGAGCATGCCCATGGCCGCCATGGCAATACCGTAAATGGCCCAGAGCGCGCCTTTATCGGCCGGAGCATAGGAGGAAACCGCCCAGAAGGCGAAGTAAATAGCCCCGGCAAAAACCAGCATGGGAATGAATACCGATTCCATACCCACGGCCAGACCGTGGATCACGTTGGTGGCCGGACCGGACTTGGAAGCCTCGGCAATTTTGATGGCCGGCGGCTTGTTGTTGGAGGTGTAATATTCAGTAAGATAACCAACCGCCACGTTAACAATCAGACCGGAGACCACGGCCAGGAACACGCCAAAGGCCACACCGCCGAATTTGCTGGTGTCGGCGAAAATGTTGCTGGCCAGGAAATAAGTACCGATAGCTGTCAGGATGTTGGTGGTCCACAGGCCCACGTTCAGAGCGGCCTGCGGGTTGCCGTCCTCACTGGTGCGCACGGTGAAGGTACCGATGATGGCGGCAATAATGCCGATGGCACCCACCAGCAGCGGGAAGATCACGCCCTCGAAGCCAAAGAGGGTGTTACCAATCAGCATGGCCGCAATGGTGGTGGCGGCATAGGACTCGAACAGGTCAGCGCCCATACCGGCGGTGTCGCCCACGTTGTCACCCACGTTGTCGGCAATGGTGGCCGGGTTGCGCGGGTCGTCCTCGGGAATACCGGCTTCCACTTTGCCCACCAGGTCGGCACCCACGTCGGCCGCCTTGGTGTAGATACCGCCGCCGACCCGGGCAAAGAAGGCGATAGCCGAAGCGCCAAAGGCAAAGCTGTTGATGATCAGCGGAGTCTTGAAGATGATGAACAGCACCGACACGCCCAGCAGGCCCAGACCGGCCACGGACAGACCCATCACGGCACCGGCCCGGAAGGAAACCTGCAGCGCCTTGCCCAGGCCATGGCTGCGGGCCGCTTCCGCTGTACGGGCGTTGGACTTGGTAGTACTGTTCATGCCCAGATAACCGGCGATGGCGGAACAAACGGCACCCACCAGGAAGGAGATGGCCGAAGCGCCGCCCACCGGCAGGTGGGAACCGGGCTGCTGAACTACAAAATACTTGGCCGCCCAGAGCAAGACGAAAATGATCAGTGCAAAGGGAATCAGCGTCTTGTACTGGCGGTTCATGTAAGCCATGGCGCCTTCCTGCACGGCTTCGGAAATCTGCTTCATTTTTTCCGTGCCCATGCTCTCCTTGAGCACCTGGGAAAGGGTGAACAAGGCGAACAGCAGGGCGAAGGCACCGGCCGCGGCCGCATAATAGGCCAGCGTCATATTGGTGTACTCCACTAGTTAAACCCTCCTCTTCCCTCATCAAGTTTTCAGTGCCACAAACCAAGCAGCAGTGATGTGACGGCAAACAACACCCCGATGAGCACCGTCAGTTTGGCCAAAAGCTCGTCCAACCCCTTTTTCTTGCCAAAGATGGTTTCCGCACCGCCGGCAATGGCCCCCAGGCCGGCACTGCGCCCGGACTGCAGCAGCACCACGGCAATCAATCCCAGAGCCACCAGCACGTGCAGGGCTGTGATCACACCCTGTAGCACCCCTTCACCTCCTTTACGGGCACCAGATAGCGCCATTTTGTCAAAATTTTCCGCCATATGTGCAGGGGGCATTCATATAGCAGTAATTATAACATGCAGAGAAAAAATTGACAATCGGTCGGGAGAAGAAGGTGAAAAGTCAAATTTGCCTCTTGACCGGTCGTTCACCTAGCGCAGGCAATACAGCGCCATCCGGCCGGGATAAACCGCCGCCTCGCCCAGTTCTTCCTCAATGCGCAGCAGCTGGTTATATTTGGCCACCCGGTCGGTGCGGGAGGGTGCGCCGGTTTTAATCAGGCCGGCATTGGTGGCCACCACCAGGTCGGCAATGGTGGTATCTTCGGTCTCGCCCGAGCGGTGGCTGACAATGGCTGTATAACCCGCTCGTTTGGCCATTTCTATGGCGGCCAGAGTTTCGGTGAGGGTGCCGATCTGGTTGACTTTGATCAATATGGAATTGGCAATGCCTTCCTTAATCCCGCGGGCCAGGCGCTCGGTGTTGGTCACAAACAGGTCGTCGCCCACCAGCTGGATTTTCCGCCCCAGCTTTTCTGTCAGCAGCTGCCAGCCGGACCAATCCTCCTCGGCCAGCCCGTCTTCAATGGTCAGTACGGGATATTTATCCACCAGAGCGGCGTAGTAATCCACCATTTCCGCCGCACTGCGCCGTTGCCCTTCCAGCAGGTAGGCCCCATCCTGATAGAGTTCGGTGGCAGCCACGTCCAGGGCCAGGGCGATGTCCCGGCCCGGCTCATAACCGGCCTGCCGGATGGCTTCCACTATCACGGCCAGGGCCGCTTCGTTGGAAGCCAGGTTGGGAGCAAAACCGCCCTCGTCGCCCACCGCGGTGCTCAGACCCCGCTTATGCAGCACTTTTTTCAGGGTGTGGAAAACCTCGGCCCCCATGCGCAGGGCTTCGGCGAAGCTGGCCGCCCCCACCGGCATGATCATGAATTCCTGAATGTCCACATTGTTGTCGGCATGCTTGCCGCCGTTCAATATGTTCATCATGGGTACGGGCAGCTGGTGGGCATAAACTCCGCCAATATACTGGTAGAAGGGCAGGCCCACCGCCGCAGCCGCCGCCCGAGCCGCGGCCAGAGAAACCCCCAGGATGGCGTTGGCGCCCAGCTTGCCCTTGTTGGGCGTACCGTCCAGTTCAATCAGGGTGCGGTCCAGGACAACCTGCTCGGTGGCATCCAGGCCCAGTATCTCCGGACCAAGCACACTGTTGACATTTTCCACGGCCTGCTGTACACCCTTGCCCAGGTAGCGACCGGCATCCCCGTCCCGCAGTTCCACCGCCTCGAAAGCACCGGTGGAAGCACCCGAGGGCACGGCCGCCCGCCCGATGGTACCATCTTCCAGAACTACCTCCACTTCTACAGTGGGATTGCCCCGCGAGTCCAGAATCTCCCTGGCCAGTACATCCATAATTGCTGTGGACATAAAGATAACCTCCCTGCATGAATATTAATTCAGGTATTACCTGCACAACAGCACCGTTTTCCCGGTGGCCCGCCCCTATTCTTCCAGCAGCAGGCTCTCCCCGGTCATCTCGGCTGGCTGTTCCAATCCCAGTATTTCCAGCATGGTGGGGGCAATATCCTCCAGCCGCCCACCCGGGCGCAGGCGCCGCCCCCGGTACGGTTCACCGATCAGGATAAAGGGCACCTGGTTGGTGGTATGCGCCGTCTGGGGGTGCTCCTGCTCGTCCAGCATCTGGTCAGCATTGCCGTGGTCAGCGGTGATGAGCGCGGTACCCCGTTTTTCCAGCACTGCCGGCACCACCCGGCCCAGGCACTCATCCACCGCTTCAATGGCCCGGATGGCCGCCGGCAGCACGCCAGTATGCCCCACCATATCGGCGTTGGCGTAGTTCATAATGATCACGCTGTACTTGTCCTCGGCCAGGCGGCGCAAAAACTCTTCGGTCACCTCGTAGGCGCTCATTTCGGGTTTCAAGTCATATGTGGCCACTTTGGGAGAAGGGATGAGCACCCGCTCCTCTTTCGGGTTGGGCGCTTCCACGCCCCCGTTGAAGAAAAAGGTTACATGGGCGTATTTTTCGGTCTCGGCCAGGCGCAGCTGCCACAGCCCGTGCCGGGCCAGCACCTCACCCAGCGTGTTGACGATGCGCTGCGGTTTGAAGGCGACGGGCGCGTCAATGGTTTTGTCGTACTGGGTCATGCAGACAAAGTGCACCTGGGGATGCTGCGGCCGGTTAAATCCGGTGAAGTCGCCGTCCACAAAAGCCCGGGTGATCTGCCGGGCCCGGTCGGGGCGGAAGTTGAAGAAAATCACCGCATCGCCTTCGCGCACGGTGGCCACACTACCATCCGGCTGTTCGATCACGGTGGGCTGAACAAATTCATCGGTTTCGCCCCGTTTATAGGCCTCGCTGATGGCCGCCCGGCCGCTGGTAGCTTTCAGCCCCTCGCCCAGCACCATGGCCCGGTAGGCCTTCTCGGTGCGCTCCCAGCGCTTGTCCCGGTCCATGGCATAGTAACGGCCCATAACGCTGGCCACCCGGCCGGTACCGGTCTGCTGCAGGTGGCCGGTCAGGGTGTCCATGTATTCCAGGGCACTGCTGGGCGGCACGTCCCGGCCGTCCAGGAAGCAGTGCACATAGACCTTGCTCAGCCCCTGCTGTTTGGCCAGGTCGATCAGGGCCAGCAGGTGCTCGAGGTGGCTGTGCACACCGCCGTCCGACAGAAGACCCATCAGGTGCAGGGAACTGTTGAACAGGCGCACGTGGTGGATGGCGCCCAGCAGGACGTCATTGCGGAAAAAGCCGCCCTGGCGGATTTCCCGACTGATGCGGGTGAGTTCCTGGTAGACGATGCGCCCGGCTCCGATGTTCAGGTGGCCCACTTCCGAGTTGCCCATCTGGCCGGCGGGCAGGCCCACGTCCTCGCCGCTGCAGATCAGGCTGGTCCAGGGGTACTGCTGATAGAAGCTGTCCATGTGGGGGGTGCGGGCCAGTTTGATGGCGTTGCCGTGGGTGTCGTTGCGGAGCCCCCAGCCGTCCAGGATGACCAGAACCAGGGGGCCTTGTTTGTCTGGCAAGGCTTTAGTCTCCTTTCCGAAACTTTGGATATCGGGCATATAATCCCGGCGAGCATGGACAATGCTCACCCTCAGCTGCCCACCGAATGGCACAACTGCTGGCAGCGCTTTTAGCCCAGCTTTTTGCGGGTGCGCATCCCTCACTCGCCCGAACTGCGCACCGGGCAGCACCGGCGGCTCAGCTGCAGGCGGTCCGGGCCGCCCCTGATTCGACCTCCTGTCTCAACAGGGGCTGGCGCGGACCTCCTGTCCGCGCCTCCCGGCCCGCTGCTGCAGCCTCGCCGGGTGCTGCATCCGGCGCTCCGGACGGGCTCGCTCGGGATTGGCGCACCCTATATGCCTGAACCGATGCAACAAAATACTTTTAACGCGCCGCCCGGACAATGGCCGCAAAGCCGGCCGCGTCCAGGCTGGCCCCGCCCACCAGGGCACCGTCCACATCGGCCTGTCCCAGCAGCTCGGCGGCGTTGCCCGCATTGACACTGCCCCCGTACAGGATGCGCACCGCCTGCGCCGCTGCGCCGCCAAAGAACTCACCCACCACCTGGCGAATGTAGGCGTTCACCTGCTGGGCATCGGCCGGCGAGGCGGTCTTGCCGGTACCAATAGCCCAGACCGGCTCGTAAGCGATCACCAGGCCGGCCACCTGCTGCGGCGTCAGCCCGGCCAGACCGCCGGCCAGCTGAATGCGAATGACCGCCTCGGTAACCCGGGCCTGGCGCTGTTCCAACAGCTCGCCCACGCAGAGGATGGGCACCAAACCGTACTGCAGGGCGGCCCGCACCTTGCGATTGATCAGGGCATCATCCTCAGCAAAGTACTGCCGCCGTTCCGAATGGCCCAGGATGACATAGCGGCAGCCCAGTTCGGCCAGCATGAGCGGGGATATTTCCCCCGTGTAGGCGCCCTTTTCTTCATAATGCATATTCTGCGCGCCCAGCACCAGGGAGGTATTCTGCACGCTCTCGGCCGCCGCGGCCAGGCTGGTAAAAGGCGGGCAAACGGCCACCTCGGCCGGCCCGCTGTAGCCGGAAAGCTCGTGCTGCAGCGCTCCCAGCAGTTCCCGGGTGCGGGCCGCGGTGTTGTGCATTTTCCAGTTGCCAGCAATCAGTGGTCTGCGCATGATCCGGCCTCCTCGATTATTTATCCTGCAACGCGGCTACGCCGGGCAGCTCTTTGCCTTCCAGGTATTCCAGGGAAGCTCCCCCGCCGGTGGAGATATGGCCGATCTTGTCCGCCACACCGGCTTTTTCCACCGCGGCCACCGAATCGCCGCCGCCCACCACGGTCAGGGCGTCGCTTTCAGCCAGGGCCCGGGCCACGGCAAAGGTACCGGCGGCAAAGGGGGCCATTTCAAAGACGCCCATGGGTCCGTTCCAGACCACGGTGCGGGCTTCCCGCACCGCCTGGCGGAATATTTCCGCACTGCGCGGGCCGATGTCCAGAGCCATATATTCGGCCGGCACGGCCTCCACCGGCACCACTTGCGGGGTGACATCGGGCCGGGCCGCTTCGGCCACCACCAGGTCCACGGGCAGCAGCACCCGCACCCCCTGGCCGGCGGCCTGCTCCAGCTGCTGGCGAGCCAGATCCACTTTGTCGGCCTCCAGCAGGGATTTACCCATGTGGTAACCCCGGACAGCCAGGAAGGTATTGGCCATACCCCCGCCGATGATCAGGGTATCCACTTTGCCCAGCAGGTTGTTGATCACGCCGATTTTATCACTGACCTTGGCTCCACCCAGAATGGCCACCAGCGGGCGACCGGGGTTTTCCAGCACGCGGCCCAGCATTTCCAGCTCCCGAGCCATCAGGAAGCCGGCCACCGCTGGCAGGTATCGGGTCACGCCCACAGTGGAGGCATGGGCCCGGTGGGCGGCGCCGAAGGCATCATTGACAAACACGTCGGCCAGGGAGGCCAGGCGGCGGGCGAAAACCTCGTCGTTTTTCTCTTCCTCCGGATAGAAGCGGACATTTTCCAGCAGCAGCACCTCGCCCGGCTGCATTTTTTCAATGGCGGCCTGAGGCTCGGGGCCCACGCAATCGTCCACCTTGTACACCCGGCAGGGCAGCAGTTCCCCCAAACGCCGGGCTACGGCATCCAAGCGGTAGCGCTCATCCACCTTGCCTTTGGGCCGGCCCAGGTGGGAAGCCAGGATCACTTTGGCCGGCTGGCGGAGCAAATATTCAATGGTGGGCAGGGCAGCCCGGATGCGGGTATCGTCGGTGATATTGCCCTCGGAATCGCGGGGCACATTGAAGTCCACCCGCACCAGCACCCGCTTGCCGGATAAGTCCACATCGTGCAGCGTCTTCTTGGCCATATTACCTCACCCTTCATAATTTTCTAAATAATAGCAGCAAAACCGGCCTGTCGCGGCCGGTTTTCTGGTTTCCGGAACAGGAACCGGTATTATTTTGTTACAAACCGCGCCGGGCCATGTATGCCACCAGATCCAGCACCCGGTTGGCATAGCCCCACTCGTTGTCGTACCAGGCCACAACTTTTACCAGCCCCTCCCTGGTCACCATAGTCAGGGGTGCATCCACAATACAGCTGTGACTGTCGCCAATGTAATCGGTGGAAACCAGCGGCAGCTCGCTGTAGGCCATGATGCCGCGCATACTGGTGGCGGCCGCCTCTTTCAGGGCGCCGTTCACATCCTCCCGGCTGGCTGGCCGGGCCAGGCTGACCGTCAGGTCCACCACGCTCACATCGGGTGTGGGCACGCGCATGGCGAAGCCATTTAAGCGCCCCTTCAGTTCGGGCAGCACCAGGGCCACGGCTTTGGCCGCCCCGGTGGTGGTGGGGATAATGCTCATCATTCCCGAGCGGCCCCGCCGCATGTCGCGGTGCGGCATGTCCAGAATCTGCTGGTCGTTGGTCACCGCGTGCACGGTGGTCATCAGTCCGGTCACAATCCCGAAATGGTCATGCAAAACCTTGGCCAGAGGAGCCAGGCAGTTGGTGGTGCAGGAGGCGTTGGAGACCACATGATGCACGGCCGGATCATACATGTGCTGGTTTACCCCCATGACCACCGTCAGCGCCTCGCCTTTAGCCGGAGCGGTGAGCACCACTTTCTTTGCTCCCGCCGTGAAATGGGCCGCCGCCGCTTCCGGGTTGTTGAACTTGCCCGTGGACTCCACGGCGATGTCCACCCCCAGCTGCCGCCAGGGCAGGCTGGCCGGATCGGCTTCCGCCAGGACCTTTATTTTCCTTCCCCCAATGCATATTATATCATTTTCGCCACAAACATCCAGATCCAATTTACCATGCACAGAATCATATTTGAGCGTATGGGCCAAACGGGCCGCGTAGTCCTCGCCGGCCGGCAGGCGGCGGGATTTGTGGTTGATCGCCACCACATTTATATCATCGCGCTGCAAAGCCGCCCGCAGCACGCAGCGTCCGATACGTCCGAAACCATTGATGCCCAGGTTCACAGCCATTATAGATGCACTCCTTTCCAGTTTTACAGTAATTATTATACACTAATCAATTAATTGTGTTACTCTTTTTAATATGCATATTCCACATTAAAGGGTATATTCCTGCTTTATCAGCAGATTATTTTTCCATGAAGGCATAAAAAAACACCGCCGGCTAGTAGCGGCGGCGCATGCGGATGGGCGGGATGCCCAGTTCATCGCGGTATTTGGCTACGGTACGGCGGGATATTTTTATGCCGCGGTTTTGGAAAATCTCGGCGATAGTCTGGTCATTGTAGGGGCGGCGCGGATCCTCGGCGGCTACCAGCTCTTTGAGCATCTTCTTGATGCTCTCCGCCGAGGTGGACACCCCGGTTCCCATGGTATTGCCCAGCCCGGTGCTGAAGAAATATTTCATTTCAAAGACACCCCGGGGCGTCTGGATGTACTTGTTGGAAGTGGCCCGGCTGACAGTGGATTCGTGCAGTCCCACCATCTCGGCCACTTTTTTTAAATTAAGGGGCTTTAAATATTTGACCCCGTAATCCAGAAAATCCCGCTGCAATTCCACCAGACAACTGGCGACCTTGTATAGCGTCATGCGGCGCTGTTCAATGCTGCGCAGCAGCCAGGCCGCAGCATTCAGCTTGCTCTCCACATAGCGCCGGGTTTTATCGTCGTAATCCCGTCCGGATTGCAGTACTGAACGGTAGGTCTGGTTGATGGTCAGGCGGGGCAACGCGGTATCGTTGATCAGGATGATGTAGTCGCCCCCCACTTTTTCCAGCACCACATCGGGCACCACATAGCGCACGTCACCGCTGGAGGGGAAATTGCGCCCCGGCTTGGGCTCCAGACTGCGGATCAAATCCACCGCCCGCTGCACTTCCTGCACGGGTACGTCCAGCTGGCCGGCTATGCGCATCAACTTGCCCCGGGCCAGGTCGTCCAGGTGGTGGCGCACAATCCGGCCGGCCAGTCCCTGGTCCTGCCCCCGCTGGCGCAGTTGAATCAGCAGACATTCGGCCAGATCGCGCGCTCCAATCCCGGGAGGATCGAAGCTCTGCAGCACGGCCAGCGCCTCCTCCACCTGGCCGGGTACGGTACCCAGGATGGCGGCTGCTTCGGCCAAGGATATGCGCAGGTAACCCCGCCCATCCAGGTTGCCAATTAGAAAACTGATGATACAGCGTAACCGGGGGCCACAGGGGGTCATGTTCAACTGCCAGTGCAGGTGCTCCTGCATGGTGGGTTCCCGGCTGACGTAGTTTTCATATGAATATTCTTCTTCATTGTGACTTTTCTCAATTTTCACATATCCAAGATCGCTGCTATCCTGGAAATACTCCTGCCAGTCCCAATCGCCGGTTTTTTCCCCGGCCGCGTCCTCTGCCCGGGCTGCTGCTGTTTCCTCCCGCCCGGCCAAAAGCTCATCTTTTTCCTCCTCTTCGCTGATCTCCAGCAAGGGGTTCTCCTGCAACTGCTGCTGGATGTAAGTTTCCAGCTCCAGGGAGGAGAGCTGCAGGATGGCAATGGCCTGGCGCAACTCGGGGGTCATGATCAGTTTTTGGGTCTGTTCCACATTGAGACCAAATCCAATCCGCATCCTATCACTCCTTGCCGGCGGCCGACCAGGACCGGTATCTTAACCGGAGGTGCCCTGCCGCAGTTGCCGGGCGATTTGCTCTATTTTACGCAGACGGTGGTTGATGCCGGAACGCCCCAGGCGCGGCTGGCTCATTTCGGCCAGTTCCCGCAGACTGGCATCGGGATGGCTGATCCTGAGCCGGGCGGTTTGGCGCAGGGCCTCCGGAAGTTTATCTAGACCGATGGTGCTTTCAATAAGTTTAATATCCTCCACCTGCTTGACCGCTGCCTGCACCGTCTTGTTCAGGTTGGCGGTTTCGCAGTTCACCAGGCGGTTGACATGGTTGCGCATGTCCTTCATGACCCGTTTGTTTTCAAACTCCAACAGAGCGGCGTGGGCACCCATAATGCTCAGGCAGGCGGCAATTTGCTCGCTTTCCTTCAGGTAAACCACAAACCAGCCCTTGCGGGTGCTGACCCGGGCCTCCAGGCCGCAGCGCTTCATCAGAGCCGCCAGAGTGAGGGCATGCTTTTCGTTGTTACTGATGACCTCCAGGTGGTAAGTGGTCCCGGGGTGGTTCACCGACCCGCCGGCCATGAAGGCGCCGCGCAGGTAAGCCCGCCGGCAGCAGTCGCGGCGCAGGATGGACGGTGGCACTTTTTCCTGCAGCATTCCGTCCGGTGTCAGCAGTCCCAGGGTTTCCAGCACCGGAACGGCCTGTTCGGAAGAGACCACCACCTGGTAGATATTGTTTTTGCGCAGGCGGGTCTGGCGCTGTACCAGCACCCGGGGCTGTACATCAAAGAGTTCTTTGAGCAGCGTGAAGATGCGCCTGGCCACGGCGGCGTTTTCGTTGACCAGTTGCAGGGTGATCTGCTGGCGGCTTATTTTCAGCGTGCCGTCCAGTCTGGCCAGCGCAGCCAGTTCGGCCCGCCGACAGCAGGGCGGGCCGGGCGAGATGCGGGCCAGTTCGTTTTTGGTCAGATGAGAGAAGGACATGGGACTTCACCACTCGCAAATATTATACCACAAAGCGGAGAATAAACACAGCCTTTTCAGTATCTTCATAAAGTTTACTGAAAAGGCTGTGTATGCTTAATAATACCGCAACAGCTCGTGTACAAACTTGTCCCGGGAGTAATCCCCCCGGATGCGGATGCGCTTTAAGCGATACGGCGCGTCGTCGGGCGCGGCCAGGCCCTGCTCTGTGGTCACGGCGACCCGGTAACCGGCCGCTGCGGCCTGCCGTATAGTTTCCTCATTATAACTACCATAGGGGTAGCAGAGCACCTCCAGCGGCCGGCCCAGGTGCTGTTCCAGGATCTCCTTGCTGCGCCGGAGTTGCTCAGCTTGCTGACCGGCTGGCAGTTCAGCCAGGTGAGGGTGGCTGAGCGTGTGCGAGCCGATGGTGATACCGGCCCGCTGCATTTTTTTGATCTCCTCCCAGCCCATCATCACATTGCGCGGCTGGCGCACCGGGTAATCGAAGGAGTTGATCCCTCCCACTGTACCGGCCACCACAAAAACCGTGGCGGTAAAGCCGTGCTGCTGCAGGATGGGCAGGGCCCAGGTGTAGTTGTCCAGGTAACCGTCATCAAAGGTGATCACCACGGGCCGGGGGGGCAGTTTTTTTTCGCCCCGCCAGGCATCCAGCACATCGGTCAGGCCGACGGTGTGATAACCGTGGCGGGCCAGAAATTCCATCTGCCAGGCAAATTTGTCCGGCGGCACGCGCAGGCCCAGCCCCCCGGTGCGCGGGTCCGGGTTGACCTTGTGGTACATCAGCACGGGTACGGGCACGGGCCGGGGCTCGCTTTTGCCCCCGGCTACAGCGGGCGGATATTTTTCAAAAAGGGCCAGAGTCAGTTTGTAGCGGGCGTCGTGGTAGGCCACGTGGGCCACGGCGGCCGCCAGGAAAACCAAGCTGACCAGGGCCAGCAGCACTCTTTTGACTGTAATCGCTTTTCACCACCTTTATGTGGTAGCTTGCCTTTGCACGATGGCGGTGTGCATCCCGCGCTCGCCCGTCCGGAAAACCGGGCGCACTGGCTTGCCCGGCGAACATGGACAACACTCGCCTGTCACAGATGGGCTTAGGCTTGCAGTGGGTGTGCCAATCCCGCGCAAGCCCGTCCGGAGCGCCGGTAACAGCACCCGGCGAGGCCACGGCAGCAGGCCGGGAGGCGCGGACAGGACGTCCGCGCCAGCCCCAGTTGAGACAGGATGTCGAATCTGGGGCGGCCCGGCCTGCCCGTGGCCGAGCCGCTGGTGCTGCCCGGCGCGCAGTTCGGACGAGCGCGGGATGCACACCCACTGCGGTGTGAAGTACAAACAGCACGCTACAGTACCGTCCGAAGCGAAGCGGTTGGGCGAGCGTTGTTCCCCCATCGCGGGCGCAGCGGCCGGTCGGCCAGCAAAAGGCCCATGAGCAGGCTGGCCAGCCTGTCCGGGTGATGGCGCACCACCTGGCCTTCTATTTGCAGCAGCTCCTCCGCCAGCACGGCCACTCCCAAGCGGGCGCATTCCGCCTCATCTACCAACACCGGTCCGGCCTGCTGGGCGGCATAGCGCTCCCGCACAGCCGCCGGCACCGGAGCCCGGTTGACAATCATCCAGTCCACCACCCGGCCGGCATACTGCTGCAGCACCTCCAGGTGACGGGAGGCGGTAAAGCCCTCGGTTTCCCCCGGCTGGGTCATTACATTGCACACATATACTTTGCGCCCCGCCGCCTGCTGCAGGGCCTGTCTGATGCCGGGCACCAGCAGGTTGGGCAGGATGCTGGTGTAAAGGCTGCCCGGCCCAAGCACAATCAGGTCGGCCTGGGCAATGGCGGCCACGGCCTCGGGCAGGGGCGGGCAGTCGGCCGGTGATAGAAAGACTTCGGCTATCGGGCGTCCCGGCTGCGGGATGCTAGATTCCCCCCAGACCACCTCGCCGTCGGCATAACGGGCCCCCAGGGTGCACTTCTGCAGGGTCACGGGCAACACCCGGCCCCGCACGGCCAGGACGCGGCTGATATCGTGGACGGCCTGCTGAAAGCTGCCCGTCAGGTCGGCCATGCCGGCCAGGAGCAGGTTGCCCAGGCTGTGTCCGGCCAGCTCACCGCTGGGGAAGCGGTAGCGGAAAAGCTGCTCCATCAGGCTCTCCCGGTCGGCCAGCGCCACCAGGCAGTTACGGATATCACCGGGGGGCAAGATGCCCATATCCTGGCGCAACCGCCCCGAACTACCGCCGTCATCGGCCACCGATACTATAGCCGTCAGGTTGCTGGTATATTTTTTCAGGCCACGCAGCAAAGTGGACAGGCCCGTACCGCCGCCAATTACCACAATGCGCGGGCCGCGCTTTAAAAAATGCCGGGCGTAGAGCAGGTCCACCAGACGGGTACCGTCGGGCTGCACTACCACCAGCAGCGATTTAACCGCCCGGTAAAGGCCATAAATATTGGCCGCCAGCCCGGCCAGCCCCCCCAGCACCAGCCAGGGCCAGGCCGCAGCCAGTCCCAGATGGGCTTTGCCCCACTCCAGCACCAGCTGGCGGGGAAAGGGCCAAAAACGGGCGGCCAGCAGCGCACTGCTGGCCAGCGTGAGCAAGAAACCGGCCGCCGCCAGCAGCAGCCAGCGTTTCACCTGCAGGCCCGGGTAGAGCCACTTGGCTAGCTGCCGCATACCTCTCCCCCCGCCGGCAACCCGATGTCCCGGTGCTGCACCTGCACCGGATACCCCTGCTGGCGCAGAAAACGGGCCAGTTCGTTGACAATGGTCACCGAGCGGTGCCGGCCGCCGGTGCAGCCCACCGCAATCTGCAGTCCGGCTTTACCCTCGGCCTGGTAGTAAGGCAGCAAAAACTGCAGCAAGTCTATTAATTTTTGCATAAACTGTCCGGTAACCGCGGGGGCCAGTACATAATCGGCCACCGCCCGGTCATTGCCCGTCAGGGGACGCAGTTCCCGCTGGTAGTACGGGTTGGGCAGAAAGCGCACATCGAACAGCAGATCGCAGTCCGAGGGGATACCGTATTTGTAGCCAAAAGAGGTAATGGTGACCCGCAGGCGCCCGCCGCTTTCATCACCGGGAAAGTGGTTGCGGATGATCTCTTTCAGCTGGGCGGGCGACAGGCGGGAGGTGTCCACCTTTACATCGGCCTGGCCGCGCAGTTCGCGCAATTTTTCCCGCTCCTGGCGAATGCCGGCCAGCACATCGCCGCCCTGGCTCAAAGGATGCACCCGCCGCGCTTCTTTGTAACGCCGCAGCAAGACCTCATCCGACGCTTCCAGGAAAAGGATCTCATAGCTGACCCGATTCTGCTGCAGGCCAGCCAGGGCATCACTGAGATCATCGAAAAATTCCCCGCCCCGGATGTCCACCACCAGGGCCACATTTTTGATTTCCCGCCGGGAAGCCAGGCACAGCTCAATAAACTTGCCCATCAGGCGCGGCGGCAGGTTGTCCACGCAGAAAAACCCCAGGTCTTCCAGCGCTCTTACCGCCTGGGTTTTACCAGCCCCCGACAGGCCGGTGACTATGACCATGCGCAGCCCCATGCCACCACCCCTTTCTTCTGCTATGACGACTGACGACTGACGACCGGCTACCGGCCACCATCACTGGCCAGGGCCCGCTTTAGATAATCGATCACTTCTACCGGTCCGGGATCAAGGCCATAAAGAAAGGCCAGATATACGCTGGTGTAGTCACCGCTGTAAATCAGGGAAAAGGTGCGCGCCAGTCGGCCGCCCCCGCTGGCCGAAACCTCGGTGACGCCGCCCACCGCAGAAGCAATGATTTCCCTGGTAATATCCACCCGCTTCTGCACCCGGGGATGATCGTCGGGGTCGCGCAGGATGACTATGTGCAGCTGGCGCAAAATTTCGGGCGGCACCTGAAAGCCCACCAGTTCGTTGTGGTTCAATTCGGGTAAAATGTTCCAGTAGGCCGGCGCCTTGGCGTTTTCGTTAATCTGCCCTTTCCAGCGCTGGGCCACCACTTCGCTGGTGCCGCTGGCCCCCCAGACCACGGGGATGCGACCGTGTAGCTTGAGCGCCAGCTGCTTGGCGCTGTTGCTTTCCTGGGGCACTTCGGGAGCCAGGTTTCTCTGCAGCGTTTTTAGATGCTCCACCAGTTCCTGGACTTCTTTTTCCACACCCGAAATAAAGCCCAGTTTTTCCAGCACCACCAGGGTGGGGATGAACAAAAAGCCGGTGGCTGCCCGGGGCTGCAGTCCGGCAGGTATTTTAATCCAGGGCACGCCGTCCTGATTGGCCAGCTCGGCCAGCCGCCCTCCCGTGGTCAGGGCCACAATGCGGGCGCCCTTCTGGCGGGCCTGCTGGTAGGCACTCAGGGTTTCCTCGGTGTTGCCCGAATAGCTGACGGCAAAGAGCAGGGTATCCGGGCCCACAAAGGCGGGCAGGGTGTAGTCGCGGTTGACCAGCACGGGGACGCTGCAGCGGTCCAGGCAGTACACGCGCAGCAGGTCGCCGCCAATGGCCGAACCGCCCAGGCCGGTGACCACAATGTTGCTGATGGGCGCGCTGTCCGCCAGCTCCAGCCGGCCGGGCAGTTCCCAGCAGGCCAGGTAACACTGGTGGGGCAGTTCGGCCAGGGCTTTGAGCATACCTTTGCTGTCCTTTTCATACAGCAATTGTACATTGTCCAGCAGTTTTGCGTCCATGCCACCGGGCCGATTTTTCGCCGGCCCGTTCACCTGCCTTTCGTAATATTATGATCTTTCTGTTTTTCCAGCACATCTTCCACATAGGCCCGCAGCACTTCGGCCACCCCCCAGGCCTGGGCCGGACAGCCCCGGGCCATCACCGGCTCGTTGCCGTCGAAAATTTCGGCAATATAGCCCACCCCGTGCTCGGCCAGGTGGTCGGCGAAGGGCTGGATGATCCTGGCAGCCAGCCGACGGCTGGCCGCATCGTAATTATACGCCCGCCGCAGGGCGGTGACAAAGGGCCCGATCAGCCAGCTCCAGGCTGTACCCTGGTGGTAGGCGCCATCTCGCTGCCAGCGGTCGCCCTGGTACACCCCCCGGTAGGCGGGGTGACCGGGAGCCAGACTGCGCAGCCCGTATGTGGCATAAAGCTCGCGCCAGACCACGCCCAGCAGGCGGCGCATCTGTTCCTGGCGCAGCGGGGTGAAGGGCAGCGCGCAGGCGATCACCTGGTTGGGCCGGATGGCCGCATCCGCCCCCTGCTCGTTGACCACGTCATACAGGTAGCCACCCGCCTCGTACCAGAAGGTGCGCTGAAAGCTCTCCTGCACCCGCCCGGGCAAATCCGGCCAGGAGAAGGGACGGCCGCACAGGCGGCAGAAGTATTCCAGCACCCCCAGGGCGTTGTGCCACAGGGCGCAGATTTCTACCGCCCGGCCGTGCCGGGGGGTGACCACCCACTGGTCCACCTTGGCGTCCATCCAGGTGAGCTGGTGCCGGGGGCTGCCGGCAGCCAGCAGCCCGTCCTCCTGCATCCCGATGTGGAAATGGGTACCCTTGATATACCACTCCACTATCTCCTGCAGTACCGGCAGCAGATGCTCCCGGATCAGCTCCCGGTCGCCGGTGTACTGGTAATATTTATAGACCGCGTGAAAGTACCACAGGGCAGCGTCCACCGTGTTGTACAGCGGCTCCTGCCCCCGGCCGTCGGGAAAGACATTGGGCAAAAGGCCCTCTTTACAGTAGGCGGCGTAGGTGAGCAATATGGAGCGGGCGGCGGCAAAGCGCCCGGTCACCAGGGTGAGGCCGGGCAGGGCAATCATGGTATCCCGCCCCCAATCGTTGAACCAGGGGTAACCGGCAATCACGCTTTTGCCCCCCGTGGACTGGCGGCGCACGATAAAGGCATCGGCCGCCCAGACCAGGCGGCGGGCCAGCGGGTCGCTGTAACCGGCCTGCTCCAGCAAAACCTGATAACGCTTTTTCTCCTTTTCTAGAGCGGCCGGGCCGTCCACCTCCCGGCAGGTGGTAGTGGTAGCCAGAAAAGTGATCCAGGCGTCCTCATGAGGGGCAATTTCCACCGTGAAGTGTCCCGGCAGGTAGTGGTCCTCTACCGCCGGTTCCCCCCGGGCCGCTTCTTCCGGGTAGAAAAGCTCCCGGTACCAGTCGTCGGCCGGGTGAAATGAGGCCCGGTCACAGCAGAGGAACAGGGGCGGTACGGCCGGGGTCGCCTGGATGCTCACCCCGCGGGGGACAGGGCGGGCGGAAAGGGCAATCTGGCCCTGGCGCAGCGTCCAGTGGTGATCGCGGCAGTTGACCATAGGGCGCAGGCACAGGTGGGCCGGCTGCGCACCGTTAACCAGGCGGTACAGGACCACCGTGCTGTTTTCACCGTGCAGCATAAAAATGGTCTTTTCCAGCCACACCTGATCAAAGGCGTAAACAAACGTGGGGAAATAATCCAGCACAAAACGCTGCTGGTGGATGTACCCGCCTTCGCTCAGGCCGTGCACCGTGCGGTTGGTGGCCAGGTTGTAGGTGGTAGAGCCGATAGTCACGCTTTCGTCCAGTTTGGCCAGCAGCAGGGTGCGGCGCACCGGCGGGCTGAGCGAGGCCACCAGCAGGCCGTGGTATTTGCGCGTGTTCAGGTTGATGATGGTGCTCATGGCATAGCTGCCCGTACCGTTGGTCACCAACCACTCCCGCCCGGCTCCGGCCTCATGATTGGCCCAGGCCGCCTTGCCCAAGGTAATGGGCTGCATCCCTCTCCCTCCCTCACTTTCCGGCAGGCGGCGCCAGACCCCGCCCGGAACACGACACCGCCTGCCCCAATATAAATTTTTCCACCACCCGGGCCACGCCGCCTTCCTCCACCGGAGCGGTGACGCAGTCGGCCCGCGCCTTCACTTCCTCCCGGGCATTGCCCATGGCCACACCCAGCCCGGCCATCTCCAGCATTTCCAGATCATTATAACTGTCGCCCACGGCTATGGCCTGGGCCAGAGATAGCCCCAGATGGTCGCACAGGCGGGCCAGGGCCTCCCCCTTGTTGGCCCGGGGATGGGAAAACTCCAGAAAAAAAGGCTTGGACTTGGTAATATGCAAACGCTGACCAAAATGCCGCTGGCAGAGGGGCAGCACGGCATCCAGCTCTTTTTCCGGCGCGATAAACAGCACCTTGGTCAGATCGCGGCCGGCCCGGCGCAAAAATGCCCCCAGGTCCCCCACAGGAGTGGCCGCAATACCCGAAATGGCCTGATAGCGCAAACTGTGTTCATTTTGCTCGGCCACATAGATGTTGTCATCAAAATAGGCGTTGACATGAAAGCCCCACTGCCGGTTCAGCTCCAGCACTTCCAGAGCCAGCTCCAGGGGCACCGGGCAGTGCCAGATTTCCTCATCGGTGAGCGGATGGCGGATACAGGCCCCCTGGTAGGTAATCAGGGGCGCGATTATACCCAGACGCCGGGCCAGGGGCAAAGTGGCCTGGTACATGCGCCCTGTGGCCAGAACCACCTGCACGCCGGCCGCCCGGGCCCGGGCGATGGCCGCCTCGTCGTCCGGATGAAGGCGCAGTTCCCGATCCAGCAGTGTATCGTCCACATCCATGGCCAGCAGCTTGTACTCGGTCATTATTATACTCCTTTCACCAGCCCTTCCCGCAGGACGCCGCAGAAATTTTAACAATAAATATAAATATGCTATTTATGTCGTAATGTGGACAGTTGTTCTGTTATAATATATCTTGAGGTGACTTACAATGAAGACCACATTATATGTCAACCGCCAGCTCCTCCAGGAAGCAATGGAGCTGGCCGAACTGAAAAGTATCACCGAGACCATTGAAAAAGCCCTGGTGGAATTTGTCCGCCGCAAACGTTTGGAAAAGCTGGCCGCCAGCCTGGGGCAGGTAGACCTGGCTCTGGACGATTCCATGCTGGAGGAACTGCGCCGGAATGAGTGAAAAATTTCTGATAGACACCTCGGTCTGGATTGAAGCGCTGCGCCCCGGTGGTAATCCCAAAATCACCGGCTGGTTACGGGAGACTCTTCTGCAAGAGCGCGCGGTACTGGCCCCGCCCATCAAAGCCGAAATATTAATTGGTGCCCGCAGTGAAAAACAGTTTGCGGAACTGGACAGCATGCTCCAGGCCCTGCCCCTGCTGACCGGGGAGGACATTGTCTGGGAAAAAGCCGCCCGGCTGGGCTATCGTTTAAGGCGACAGGGATTGCTCATCCCCATGATGGACCTGCTGATTGCCACCTGGGCGATGCAATCGGACTGCACACTGGTACACCGGGACAAGCATTATGACCTGCTAGCCGGTGCCTGTCCCTCCCTGAAAGCTTACAGCCTTACCTCCAGCTGAACTGTGCGCGGGCGCACCCGCTGCTCCAACTTATTCCCGATCGCCACCCTCCCCGTGCCAAAAGCGGTACACCGCCGCGGCAGCGCTGCGGTTCATGCCCGGCAGGGCGGCCAGCTCTTCCAGGGAAGCTTTTTTAAGCTCCTCCAGCCCGGGGAAAGCCTTTTGCAGGGCCCGCCGCCGCACCGGGCCAATGCCCGGGATTTCCTCCAGCACCGATTTCAAGCTGCGCCGGGTGCGTCGTTGACGGTGATAGCTCACGGCAAAGCGGTGCGCCTCATCGCGCAGGACCTGCAACAGCTGCAGGGCCGAGTCATCCCGCTGCAGGCGCAGTGGCTGGCCCGCCGGCCGGTAAATCAGCTCTTCCTTCTTGGCCAGGGCAAATACCGGGATGTGGGCCAGACCCTGCTGCTGCAGCACCCGGAGGGCAGCGACCAGCTGCCCGGCCCCGCCGTCAATGAGCACCAGATCGGGCAGCTGATAAAATTTGGCCTCTTTGGTGGACAGCTGGCCGGTATTGATCAGCTGCCGCTCTTCCCGGGCCCGGTTAAAGCGCCGCTCCAGCACCTCGGTCATGGCGGCAAAGTCGTCCGGCCCGCTTAAAGTGCGCAGGTGGAATTTGCGGTACTCCTGTGGCGCCGGGCGGCCTTCCAGCATCACCACCAGGGAGGCCACGGCTTCCTGCCCGGCAGTATGGGAGATGTCGTAGCACTCCAGGCGGTGGGGCGGTTCGGGCAGTCCCAGCACGGCGGCCAAGCGTTCCAGCGCCTGCTCCTTCCGCTGCCGCCCAGTGCGGGCCAGCTCCTCCTCCTGCAGGGCCAGCCGGGCGTTGTGGGCCACCATGTCCACCAGCTGTTTGTCATCGCCTTTTTGCGGAACTTTAATCTGCACAGCCGGCCGCTTTTTTTCTCTCCCCAGCTCTTCCGGCCAGCCCTCCGGCGGTTTGCTTTCCGGCTGGCCGACAACACCAGCGCGGTCTATCGGACCACTTTTTTTCTGTAATAAAGTCAGCCACCCGGCCACGGCGGCCAGCTCCCGCCTGTCCCCCTCGGAAAGCAGGAGCAGCGGCGGGATGAACTCGGCCCGGCTGTAATACTGTTTGAGAAAGGCGGTGAGCACCTCGGCCCGCTCCAGCCCTTCGGTGCCCTCCAGAAAAAAATTCTCCCGCCCCACCAGCTTACCGCCGCGCACAAAAAAAAGCGCCACGCAGCTCAGGTCGCCGCTTCTGGCCAGGGCCAGCACATCGCGATCGCCCCGGCCGGCGGCGGCCACTTTTTGTTTTTCCAGCACGCTCTCCAGCGCCCGCAGCCGGTCCCGCAGCAGGGCCGCCTTTTCAAACTGCAGCGCCGCGGCCGCCGCCTGCATCTGTCCGCGCAGCTGTTTCAATATTTCCTCCTGCCTGCCTTCCAGAAACAGGCAGATCTGCTCCATACTGCGCCGGTATTCCTCGCGGCTCACCCGCCCGCCGCAGGGGGCCGGACAGCGCTTGATGTGGTAATTGAGGCAGGGTCGTTCCACCTTGCTCAGGTCTTTGTGCTTGCAGGTGCGAAAAGGGAAGAGCGAGCGCAGCACTTCCAGCGTTTCCCGCAGGTCGCGCACCGCTGTGTAGGGCCCGAAATAACGGGCCCCGTCCCGGGTCACCGTGCGGGTAACAAAAACCCGCGGGTAGTCCTCGTTTATGGTCACCTTGAGGTAGGGATAGCTCTTGTCATCGCGCAGCAGCACATTGTAGCGCGGCCGGTGCTCCTTGATCAGGTTGGCCTCCAGGATCAGGGCCTCCACCTCGTTGTCGGTGACAATGTATTCCAGGTCGGCTGCCTTTTGCAGCATTACCCGGGTTTTGGGCGGCAGGCGGGCGGGATCCTGGAAGTAGGAGCGCACCCGCTGGCGCAGTGAGACCGCCTTGCCCACATAGAGCACACTGCCGCTGCTATCGCGAAAAATGTACACGCCGGGCGCCGCCGGCAGATGGGGCAGTTTGTCCTGTAAACTCATAATGTCACCCTTTACCAGTTCACTACCACCACATTTGGGATAAAGTTAAAATGTTGATCACGGGTGGCCAAAACCAGACCGTGTTGTTGAGCCAGAGCAGCAATCCAGAGATCATTTTCCGGAATGGGCTGCCCTTTTCTTTGCATAATAGATTTAATCTGCCCGTATAACCTGGCGGTTTGTGTATCCACTGACAGTACTTTCACCCGGAAAACCAATTCATCAATGCGTCGGCTGTTGGCTTCCACCCGCTGCGACTTTTGCGCTCCATAATACAATTCGCCTAGGACAATGGATGGTAAAAAAATTTGCCGGCAACCCACAATGTTCTGCAAAACATTTTCATCCCCGGCAAATAACGCAATCACAATATTGGTGTCCAGCAAGCAATTACCAGTTGCCCCGTTCA
Source organism: Desulfurispora sp. (assembly GCF_052744395.1). Classification (NCBI taxonomy): domain Bacteria; kingdom Bacillati; phylum Bacillota; class Clostridia; order Eubacteriales; family Desulfurisporaceae; genus Desulfurispora; species Desulfurispora sp. The sequence continues at coordinate 35,546 of NZ_JBRAJI010000004.1, forward strand.
ATTCTTGCGCACCCTTCGGCAATAGCTTTTTCCATTAACGCCAGATCATCCTGAGCAATAGTACCGGCCAGAGGCAGCAAAGCCTTCCCCCCGGCCTGGGCCAGCAAAGCACGGATAAATTGCAGCACCTGCTCCTGTTGTGGCTCGGTTAAAAGCATAAGGCTATCCAAAATATCTTTCCTGATCCTGGACAAATCGCTACTAGTCAGCATATTCGTCCCCCCTGTCTCGAAAATATCCCCGAACAATCCCCGCTCTTATCTTCCATTATAGCAAAAAATCTAAAAAAGCACCTGCCGCAAAAACTGCCCGGTGTAGGACTGCTCCACCCGGACCACTTCCTCGGGCGTGCCGCAGGCCACCAGCTGGCCGCCCCGCACGCCGCCCTCGGGCCCCAGGTCGATAATGTAGTCGGCCGTCTTGATCACATCCAGGTTGTGCTCAATAACAATTACGGTATCGCCAGCGTCCACCAGACGCTGCAGCACGCCCAGCAGGCGGTGCACATCGGCCATGTGCAGGCCGGTGGTGGGCTCATCCAGGATGTACACGGTGCGGCCGTTGGAGCGGCGGGCCAGCTCGGTGGCCAGCTTAACCCGCTGGGCCTCCCCGCCCGACAGCTCGGGAGCGGGCTGGCCCAAGCGGATGTAACCTAGGCCCACATCCTGCAGAGTCTGCAGCCGGCGGTGGATGCGAGGGATGGCCCGGAAAAATTCGGCCGCCTGGTCCACAGTCATGGCCAGCACATCGGCGATGTTTTTGCCCTTGTAGGTAACCTGCAGCGTCTCCCGGTTGTAGCGCCGGCCCCGGCAGACCTCGCAGGGCACATAGACATCAGGCAGAAAATGCATTTCAATCTTGATGATGCCGTCGCCCTGGCAGGCCTCGCAGCGTCCACCCTTCACATTGAAGCTGAAGCGCCCGGCCTTGTAGCCGCGCAGGCGGGCTTCCGGCGTCAGGGCGAACAGTTCGCGAATATCGGTAAACACCCCGGTGTAGGTGGCCGGGTTGGAGCGGGGGGTGCGGCCGATGGGCGACTGGTCCACTTCAATCACCTTGTCCACATGCTCCAGCCCCCGGATCGCGCGGTGGGCGCCGGGCTTCACCCGGGCCCGCTGCAGGGCGGCGGCTAGGGCCCGGTAGAGAATCTCGTTGACCAGCGTGCTTTTGCCCGAGCCCGACACACCGGTGACGCAGATGAACAGCCCCAGGGGGAAGGCCACGTCGATATCTTGCAAATTGTTCTCCCGCGCCCCCAGTACCTCCAGGTACTTGCCGCCCGGCACCCGGCGGGCGGCCGGCACCTCAATGCGCCGGGCGCCGCTCAAATACTGCCCGGTGAGCGACTGGGGACAGGCCATGATGGCTGCCGCATCGCCCTGGGCCACCACCTGCCCTCCGTGCTCGCCCGCCCCGGGTCCGATGTCAATAATGTGGTCGGCCAGACGGATGGTTTCCTCGTCGTGCTCCACCACAATCAGGGTATTGCCCAGATCGCGCAGGCGGAAAAGGGTGCTCAGGAGCCGCTGGTTGTCCCGCTGGTGCAGACCGATACTGGGCTCGTCCAGGATGTAGAGCACACCGGTCAGCCCACTGCCAATCTGGGTGGCCAGGCGAATGCGCTGGGCCTCGCCGCCCGACAGGGTGCCGGCCGCCCGGTCCAGCGTCAGGTAGTCCAGCCCCACATTGACCAGGAAACCCAGCCGCTCGTTAATTTCCTTGAGCACCTGGCGGGCGATGGCCCGCTGCCGTTCAGTGAGCTCCAGGCCCATCAGAAACTCCTGCGCCCGGTGCACGGGCAGGGCGCACAGCTCATGAATGGCTAAACCGCCCACCTTAACCGCCAGAGCTTCCGGCTTGAGACGCGCCCCCCGGCAGGCCGGGCAGGGCACCGCGCTCATGTACTTTTCAATTTCCTGCCGGATATACTCGGAGCTGGTTTCTTTGTAACGGCGCAGCAAATTGTTGACCACGCCCTCAAAGCTCATGTTGTAGACATGCTCGTAACCCAGCCCATCCCGGTAGCGCACCGGCAGGCGCTCGCCGCCCGTGCCATAGAGCACCTTTTCCAGCGCCCGGGGCGGCAGCTGCTCCACCGGCGTGTCCAGGGAAAAACCGTACTTGCCGGCCAGAGCCTGCAAAAAGGCCGCGGCGTGCTGGCCCTGCTGCCAGCCCATAATGGCCCCTTCGGCCAGCGACTTGCTCTTGTCGGGGATGAGCAAATCGGGGTCGATTTCCTGGCGCACACCCAGGCCGGTGCACTGGGGGCAGGCGCCGTGGGGGTTGTTGAAAGAAAAAAGGCGGGGCGACAGCTCGGGCAGGCTGATGCCGCATTCCGGGCAGGCCATGTTTTCACTGAACAGAATTTCCTCCTGTTCGCCCACCGCCACCAGGGCCAGCCCCCCGGCCTGTCGTAGAGCGGTTTCCAGGGAATCGGCCAGGCGGCTTTCCACACCGGGGCGCAGGATGAGGCGATCCACAATAATTTCAATATTATGCTTTTTATTTTTGGCCAAGCTGAGGGCCGGTTGTTCGCTCAAATCGTAAACCGCTCCGTCCACCCTTACCCGACCGAAACCCTCCTGCCGCACCTCCTCCAGCAAACGGGCAAACTCGCCCTTTTTGCCCCGCACCACGGGCGCCAGCACCTGCAGCCGGCTGCCCTCGGGCAGGCTCAGCAGCCGGTCCACCATCTGCTGCACGGTCTGGCTGCTGATCACCCGGCCGCAGCGCGGGCAGTGGGGCGTGCCGATGCGGGCGTACAAAAGGCGCAGGTAGTCATATATTTCGGTCACCGTACCCACTGTGCTGCGCGGGTTGTGGGAGGTGGTTTTCTGATCGATAGATATGGCCGGGGAAAGCCCCTCGATACTGTCCACATCGGGCTTGTCCATCTGGCCCAGAAACTGGCGGGCGTAGGCCGACAGCGACTCCACATAGCGGCGCTGCCCTTCAGCGTAAATGGTGTCAAAGGCCAGCGAGGATTTGCCCGAACCGGACAGGCCGGTGAGCACCACAAATTTGTGGCGGGGTATTTCTACATTGATGTTTTTCAGGTTGTGCACCCGCGCGCCGCGGATGATGATGTGATCCTGCATGGGGTCAAACGCTCCTGTGTAATTTTTCGCCGAGAGAAAGACAGCACCTCTAGCGGTGGCCCTGCCGGACAGCCTCCGGACCCTGTCTCCTCAACGATATGGTTGGTCTCATTAACTGCCGGTTCAAAATCGCGCGATGCGCGTCTGGACGCACTTGTGCCCACGCGCCGCAAAACAATGGCATTGCCCTCTATATACATGGCCAGGTCGCTGGTACTGTCAATGCCCAGCTGCACCAGCACTGCGGCGGGCAGCACCACCTGGCCCAGATGATTGATCACGGTATAATACTTGCTTTGCGCATTTCTCTGCAGCATCACTGCACATATCCCCCTTCTCCCGGTTCGGCTGCCTGAATTGATACGAGCCAGGGAGCGCCGCAGATCAGGCGTGCGGTGGCACGTCGCTCGCTCCAGCAGCCCGTAGTACTAATATAGCCGGGGGCCGGTAGAGCAGCAAGGGGGATAGAATGTCACATTTCCTCGCCCACCGCTTTGATGCGGGGATCCCGCCCTCGGAGCTGCAAGCGCAGTTCAATTAAAATATCCCGCAGGCGGGCGGCCTCCTCAAATTCCAGGCGGCGGGCGGCTTCCCGCATCTGCTTTTCGGTGACAGAAATTAACTGCTTTAACTCTTTCTTGCTATATTTTTTCTTTTTGTCGCCCGCTGTCGCCCGGTATACACCGGCCGCCTCGACCACACTGGTGGCCTCAATCACCGCCCGCACACTCTTTTGCACCGTACGGGGCACAATGCCGTGCTGCCGGTTGAAAGCCAGCTGTTTTTCCCTCCGCCGGTTGGTCTCGCCGATGGCCCGGGCCATGGAGCGGGTAATCCGGTCAGCATACATGATCACCCGGCCCTCGGCATGGCGGGCCGCCCGGCCGATGGTCTGGATGAGCGAGGTTTCCGAGCGCAGGTAGCCCTCCCGGTCGGCATCCAGGATGGCCACCAGGCTGACCTCGGGCAAATCCAGCCCCTCGCGCAGCAGGTTGATGCCCACCAGCACGTCAAACACCCCCAGGCGCAGGTCGCGGATGATCTCCATGCGCTCAATGGTGTTAACATCCGAGTGCATGTAGCGCACTTTCACCCCGGCCTGGCGCAGGTAGTCGGTCAAATCCTCGGCCATTTTCTTGGTCAGGGTGGTCACCAGCACGCGCTGCTGTTTGCGCACCCGCTGGTTGATCTCGCCCAGCAGGTCGTCAATCTGCCCGGCGGTAGGCCGCACCTGGATCTCGGGGTCCACCAGACCGGTGGGCCGGATGATCTGCTCCACCACCTGGCTGCTGTGCTCCAGCTCGAAGGCGGCCGGCGTAGCTGAGACGTAAATGACCTGGCTCAGGCGCTGTAAAAACTCCTCGAACTGAAGGGGGCGGTTATCCAGAGCCGAGGGCAGGCGGAAACCGTACTCGATCAGGGCGCTTTTGCGGGACCGGTCGCCCTCGTACATGGCCCGCACCTGGGGCACGGCCACGTGGGACTCGTCGATGAACATGAGCATGTCCTCCGGGAAAAAGTCCAGCAGGGTGTAGGGGGCCTCGCCTGGTGCCCGCCCGGTGAGATGGCGGGAATAGTTTTCAATGCCGTTGCAGTAGCCCACCTCCTGCAGCATCTCCAGGTCATAGTTGGTGCGGCTTTCCAGGCGCTGGGCTTCCAACAGCTTGCCCTTCTCCCTGAGCAAGGCCAGCTGCTCCTCCAGCTCCTGGCGGATGGAAACAATGGCCCTTTGCAGCCGGTCGCTGCTCACCGAATAGTGGCTGGCCGGGAAGATGGATACATGCTGGCGCAGGCCGATGATTTCACCGGTCAGAGCATCGAACTCCAGCATTTTTTCAATCTCGTCGCCGAAAAACTCAATGCGGATGGCCCGCTCGGTGGTGGCCACCGGGAAAACCTCCAGCGCATCGCCGCGCACCCGGAACTTGCCCCGGGTGAAGTTCACATCATTGCGCTCGTACTGGATGTCCACCAGGCGGCGCAGCACAGCGTCGCGCTCGATGCGCATGCCCCGGCGCAGCGAGATCACCAGGTTGCGGTACTCGCCGGGATCACCCAGACCATAGATGCAGGACACGCTGGCCACCACAATCACGTCGCGCCGCTCCAGCAGGGCGCAGGTGGCCGAGTGGCGCAGCTTGTCTATCTCATCATTAATGGAGGAATCCTTTTCGATATAGGTGTCGGTCTGGGGAATATAGGCCTCGGGCTGGTAATAGTCATAGTAACTAACAAAATATTCCACGGCATTGTCGGGGAAAAACTCCCGAAACTCGCTGCACAGCTGGGCGGCCAGCGTCTTGTTGGGCGCCAGCACCAGGGTGGGCCGCTGCACGGCCTGGATAACCTGGGCCATGGTATAGGTCTTGCCCGACCCGGTCACGCCTAACAGCGTCTGGTGCTTGTAGCCCTTTTGCAGGCCCTCCACCAGCTGGGCAATGGCCTGCGGCTGGTCGCCGCGGGGCACAAAATCGGATTTCAACACAAAGCCGGCCACAGGGCACCCTCCTTTGCCCACGGCAACGAATTTTTGTTCTACGAGTACTATCACCAGGATTATATCACATGTTCAAGCAGGTTGTGGACAACTGGAAGTGATTTTTTATTTTTCCGGCTTGAAAACCAAAAGCCGGCAGGTAAATTACATCCCCTGCCGGCCGAACCGTTCGATTGTAAGATTATTTAATCAGCTTGGCTTTTTTCATCATCATATAAATGGTCTTGGCTGCCTGCGGGCGGGTAAAATACTGCTTGCCACCAAAGGTCTTGTCGGGAAAACCGGCCAGGTAACCCGCCTTCACTGTGGCCAGGATATAGGGCATGGCCCACTGGGACATATTGGCCGAGTCGGTATCGGTAAACAGCTTCTGCATGGTACCAGCCACCTTGGTATCATCATCATCCACCTTCAGGTTCATGGCCCGGCAGAGCATGGTGGCCACCTGCTCCCGGGAGATGTAGCTGTAATAGTCGAAGGCGTGCTCGTAGGTGGGGGTGAGCACTCCCGTAGCCACCCCATTGCGGGCCGCCAGGTAGATGTACTTGTAGTCATCCAGCGGGATGTCATACCAGCGCCCGGTTTGCAGATCCCTGGCTTGAGCGGCACCGCTTTCTATGCGCAAGTCACTGAACAGGCTTACGGTGCGCAGTTCGCTCTTGCTGATCTGTTCGGGGTTGTAACCCAGCGCCCTGGCCAGCATGACCGTAAATTCACCCCGGGTGATGGGCGTTTCAGTACCGTCGGTTTCCAGCAGGCCGAAGAAAGGCTGCCGGGCCGGATCTTCATTCATGATCCCGCGGGCCCAGAGGTATTCCACATACATTTTGGCCCAGCCCACCTGTTCGAAGTCCGGGAAGACCGGAATGCGGTTCACCACCACATACTCTCCGAAGCCTTTAAAAGGTACCTTAACACTGCCCTTGCCGGTATCCACCACACCGCCCAGCACCTGCCAGTCGCTGTATGTGTCCGGGCGGAACACCACCGACAGGGCGCTTTTCGAGACCTGGGACACTTGCTTGTCATAGGGTACGGTAATGGTCGCTTCAGCCTTGTTCTTAAGATCCACATTGCCGGTCTTCTGGGCGTCGGCTTTGGCATAAATATCAAACACAAAACCCACGGCCGGGGACCCTTTGACCATTTGCTGTTTGTAGGCCTCCACCTTGATGGTCTGATCCACCGAAGCGCCCAGTTCACTGTTGGTATCATACAGGTGACTGCCCGGGGCAAATTGCATGCTCAGCTTCTTGCCAAACAGCTCAATTTTGCCCTTTTCATCCAGCACCACCTGTCTTTCCGCCCCGTCCGCCAGCACATCGGCAAAAACAATGGTGAATTTATATGTCTCGGTACTGCCATCTGTGGCGGTGGTGACCACTTCAATGCTGTTCCGGCCCGTTTTTAAGGGCACTTCCGCATAATAGTGCTTCTGGGTCTCATCGTCACTATTGCTCTCGGCCGGCAGGGCCGGAATTTTGTTGATGGTGACCATGTTGATATTGGCCAGAGTAATATCTATGCGCACCGGGTTTTTATTCACCACAGTGCTGTTGCCCACCAGGGCATTGCCGTCCACCAGTATGCCCTGCCCGGCCCCGGTTTTGAACTCCCAGTAAAAGCCGAAAGAATCACTGTCCATATCACTGCCGGGATTGAAATTATTGCCTTCCAGATCCTGCACGGTTTTTAGCACATAGCCCTGATATCTCGTGTCGGGCTGCAGGGGCGCATCGGGATAGAAGACCGCCTTGTGCTCCAGCGAATCATACCGCACCCGGCCGCTGACATACTCAAATTTCTTGCCGTCCAGGATTTTTTTCAGGAAGAACTTGTTGGCGACATCGGGTTTGACCGCCCGGCCAAATTTGATATAGGGCTTTTCATTAATGGCCACATTGCTGCCACTGGGCCCGTACTGCAGGTAACCCAGGGTAGTGTTGAAGGCATAGACAGCTGTAATCTCAGAGCTAAAAACATTCCCCTTGCGGGCAATGGCCCTCAAAATATACGTGGGATTATCCCCGCCGCCCAGCGTTTTAGGATCAATGGACAGGGGACCGGTATATTTGTTGCCTACTTTGGGATTCAGGCCATCCAGGTAATCGGCTTTGTCCACCAGAGTGTAATAAATCTCCACCCCGGACTGGGTGGTGCTCAAAGTCACCTTGACCGGCTCAAAATATTTGTAGGTGTCACCAGAAGGTGAAACATCGGGGGTGTTTTTCAGCTGGGGGGCGTTTAATGGCCCTACGGTAAAGGTGTTTTCGGCGAACAATTCATAACTGGTACCGCTACCGGCATAGGCCTTGACCACATAATCGCCCGCTGTACTCAAATCAATACCGGTGATCTCCCCCTCAAAGCCGTCAACGCCCACGCTGCTGATAACTCCCTCACCTTTGAGCACATAAGAATTGTTTTTCTCCACCTTGAAAAACTGTATTTTTATATCTTTACCGCCACTGAGCTGCGCTATCCATTCATCCCCTACTTTTTCCAGATAGGTACCCCGCACTTTGATGGTAGCCGGGCTACCGGTAGCATAGTGCCCCAGCTCGGTCCAAACCGAACCGTAGAAAGTATAGGGGGCATCCTTCAGGGTGTGGAAGGTATACTGCAGTTGACCCGCAAAAAGCTTGCCGTCACTGTCCCGCACTTCGGCATTGCCGCCGTCGGGCAAAGCCCCTTTCACCGTGGGGACAATGGTCAGCTTGTAGTCCTGATCACCATCCAATCTTTTAAGCAGGTCGATATAGACCTGGTTATTGGTCGCATCTTTGCCCAGGGCGTCTTTCTTTTCCAGCTGGGCTGTCTCATTGCCCTGGCGGACCTCGAAATTCAGCTGGCTCATTTTGTCCAGGTTCATCTTGCGGCTGAACTTGATGTAGACCCGGGAATAAACCGCCCCGCTGACCGAGTCGGTATAATAGCCCGGGTAAACGCTCAGCACAGTGGGATTAATAATATAGCGAAATTGCGTATATTTTTTATTACTGGCATCACTGGCCCTGGCAGCGCTCACACTTAATATGCCATCCTGGTCAATAATGATTTTGGGCAGAGCGGTAATATCGGTATCCTTATCAATACCCGCAGGATAGTAATCGGTTTCCGGAATGGCTTCCCGGCCCTGGAATTTATAAGTAATTTTTACCTTCTGAGCCGGATCGGCACTATCATACGAATACAAAATCACTTCCTGGGCCCGGTCATAGGTACCGGCTCCCGGCATGGCCACCGGCGTGATCACAGTTACCGTTGCTGCACCGGCCGGCGGCAGGGCGGTGCACAGCAAGCTGATGATCAGCAAGCAAACAACTAAATAGTTAACCTTTGTCCTTACTCTGGAGCGCCGCATTTTTTCTCTCCTTTCCCTAAGAAACCTGCAAAATCTTACGGGCCAACCCGCTCACAAAGACCAACCCGGCCTACCAGTAAATATCGGCAGGCAGCAGCAAATTCTGCACCGGATTGATCCAGGATTTATTATAACAAAATATTCCTGCCGCTCCAACGTGACAGGGAATATTTTACGGCAGACTACCGCACCAACCTGGTTTTGAGCAAAACTACTGCTGCTCTCCTTCCTGCTGCTCCCCTTGTTGTTCATCCCCCTGTCCGCCGCCAGCGGCCTGGCCGGGTTTCTTCTGGCCCGCTACCTGCTGCTCGGCGGCACCCCGGGTTTCCATCTTCTTGATTTCCCCCGGCACTTCCACTTCCATGGTTTTACCTTCCATGGTGGTAATGCGCAGGATGGTTTTTTTCTGCTCACCGCCGCCCTGGCCGCCCGGCCCACCGCTTCCCGGAGCGCCGGAGCCACCGCTGCTCCCGCCACTCTGGCCGCCGCCGGAACCTCCCGCTCCCCCCGCCTGTCCCTGGCCGCCCGGCTGACCGCCTTTGGTCAGCGACTGCCAGCGCTCGGCCAGCAGGTAAATGTTCTGCTGGTCAATCAGGCGCACCGGCGTGTAGCGATAGGGCACCGCGCTGGTGCCCTCGGTGAGCTGGCCCTCATAAGACCACTGGCCTTTTTCGGCCAGCTCCCTGGCCGCATTCAGAGCGTAGCGGGCCAGCAGTTCGGGCCGGGTGTCGATCTCGGCATCGTGCAGGCCGGCAGCCAGGGCCTGGCTGGCCGCTTCGTCCGCTCCCACGCCCACCGTGGTCACCCGGGCGGTGCGGTTTTGGCCCTGCAGATATTTGACCGCTTCCACCGCCAGTTTGCTGGCGGTGGCCAGCACCGCATCAAAACCGCCGCCCGCGTCCAGGCGGGCCAGTTCACCGGCCACAGCGGAGGACTTTTCCGCCGGGTGTTCCAGCACCGCCAGGGGTTTTACTCCGGCCCCCGCCAGTTCCCGCTGCACGCTTTCCACCATAGAAGCCACCGCCCGGTCCTGCGGGTCAGCGCTCAGGATCACCACCCGGCGCGCCTGCCGCTGCAACGCATAGCGGGCCAGCAGCTGCCCGGTGAGGGCGTGGTTGGCCGCCACATACCCATCCACGGCCGCCGCCCGGGGCAGGCTGTCCAGAGCCACCACCTTGATTTTGTCCCGGGCCAGCTGCGGCAGCACTTGCTGGCCCAGGGCGGCGCTTACCGGCTGCCAGATCACGGCCTTGACCTTTTTCTGCCCCAGTTCCTGCAGCTGGCTCACCTGCTTGAAGGCATCGCCGCCCGCCTCGGCCAAGAGCAAATCCACCCCGGCGGTCTGGGCTTCCTTTTTGATGGTTTGGGCGATGGTTTTATTGCCATCCCGCTGCATGTCGGCCAGGCAGATGGCAATTTTGATCCTGGCAGGATTGGGTTTCCTGGCCGGCTGCTTTTTCTTGCTACAGCCGGCCAGGAAGCCCGCCGCCAGGGCCAGCAGCAGGATCAGCACCAGAACTCGCAGCCAGGATAGACTTCCCCGCATCGCGCACCGCCCTCCCCATTTTTCCGGGTTTAGCTTAGTATGGCCCGGGCGGCACGGGAATATAAAAACACCCTGCTCTCACAGCAGGGCGCAAAATGATGAACCTAACAATGCGGTGAGTAATGTTGCGGGTCAATCAGCTGGCGATATTTATAGACCACCTGTTTGAAGTCCTCCCAGGCATCGCGCTTTAAAGCCGGGTTACGCAGCAGCGCGGCCGGGTGGTAAGTGGGCATGATCCACACGCCGCTTAGCTGCACCCACTGCCCCCGGTCGCGGGTGATGCGCCGGTCCGCCCCCAGAATTTCCTGCAAAGCGGTAGCCCCCAGCAAAACCATGATCTGCGGTTTTAAAAGTCGCAGCTGGGCATCCAGATTGGGCCGGCAGGCCTGCCGCTCCTGGGGAGTAGGAATGCGGTTGCCCGGCGGCCGGCATTTGACCGTGTTCAGGATGTAGACATGAGTAAACCGCTCAAAGCCGCAGGCGGCCAGGATTTTGTCCAGAAGCTGCCCCGCCCGGCCCACAAAGGGACGCCCCAGGCGGTCTTCATCGGCGCCCGGCCCCTCGCCGCACAGCACCAGGCAGGCCTGCGGGTTACCCTCGCCAAAGACCACCCGGCTGGCCCCCTGGCGCAAAGGACAGCGCCGGCAGTTGCTCACTCGCGCCGCCAGCTCCCCCAGGTCGGCGCAACCGAACAGATCTCCTTCTTCTGCTGTGGCAAATAAACTTCTCTCTACCGACAATGCTTTCACCTCAATAATCCAACTGGGTCTCTCCGCCCGGCCCGGAACGCGAAGAGAAAATCTGGTTACCCCGACGCCTTGATTTAACCCCGGCCGGCAGTGTCAGCACCGGCAAATACAAAAAAGCCGGGCCGTTTCGCCCGGCTCCGGCCGCAAAACCTCATTCCGCCTTTTCCAGAATGATGCGGTGATTGACCAGTTCCAGCTCGGCAATGCGCGCTTTAACCATTTTGCGCCGGCCGAAAATATCCTCCAGCACCAGGCTGCCGTCGGGCTGGGGCTGCACCTTGTCCACCATCTCCAGGAAAAGCTCCTCTTTGCCCCCCTGGCGCAGGTAAGCATTGGCTTCGCACATTTTGTACCCTCCCCCGGCAAACTTATCCAGCCTGCCAGCAATTATTCACATAATCATTATATGCCCCGGCCGGTCACGCCGTCAACCAGTTACCATACCCGGCTCAGCCCGGGCGCTACCAGCAACCAAAACAGCGAAGACAGTCATCCTTTACTCCCGCCGCTACGCCGCCGGGCGCTCCAGCTTTTCCTCCAGCAGCTGGCGGGCCTTTTCCAGCTGCCGGTCCACCGCCGCACCGGGCGCCTGCTCCACCACAACGTCGGGCTGAATGCCCTTTTTGTTGATGTCGTGCCGTCCCGGCGTCAAATAGCGGGCCGTGGTCAATTTCAGTCCTGCACCATCACTCAGGTTGAAAACCGTCTGCACCACACCCTTGCCAAAAGTCTTTTCGCCCACCAGCCGGCCGGTTCCCCGGTCCTGGACGGCCCCGGCCAGAATCTCGGCCGCGCTGGCGCTGTTGCCGTTCACCAGCACCACCAGTGGCAGGCGCAGCAGCTGCCCTTCCGCCTTCAGCTCATCCTCCTGACCACCCCGGTACTGAATGTACACCACCGGACCGGGCGGCACAAAAAAGCCGGCCACATGTACCGCCGCACGCAGCTCGCCCCCCGGGTTGTCGCGCAAATCCAGCACCAGCGCTTTTAAACCGGCTTTCTGCAGCTTCTGCAGCGCCTGCTCCACTTCGTCGGCGGTTTTTTCCGTAAACTGGGCAATGGCCAGGTAACCGATGCCCGCTGACTGGTCCAGCATCCGGCTCTGCACGGTGGGCACACTGATCTCCTGCCGGGTAATGGTCAAATCCAGGGGTTTGTCCAGCCCCGGCCGGCTGATCACCAGGTGCACCTGACTGCCCACCGGGCCGCGCATAAACTGCACCGCGGTTTCCAGGTCCATGCCCCGGGCATCATGCTGGTCAATTTTCACAATTATATCGCCCGGCTGAATACCCTTTTCAAAGGCCGGTGTATTTTCATATGTACGCACCACGGTGAGCTGGTTGTTCTTCAGCCCCACCAGAATGCCCAGGCCGCCGAAGGAACCGCGGATCTGCTCCTGCAGCTGTTTGAAGGTCCGGGCATCCAGATAGACCGAATAGGGATCGTCCAGCGCGTCCACTATACCCTGCATGGCCCCGTCCACCAGCGTCCCCGTGCTCACCGGGTGCAAATACTGGGTCTTGACCAGCACCAGCACCCGCAGCAAATTGCCCAGATGCTGGTAGTTTTTGGCCAACAGGCCACCAGCCAGTAAAAAGACCAAAAATAACAGCAAAGCCAGCCAGCGAAAGCCCCGGCTTTGCCTGCGCTCGCCACCACTCCACTCCCGCGGCGTGTATTCCATGCCCCATCACCTTCCTCGCATACGTTATTATACTACAACAAGCCACGGGGCATGACAATGTCATCCAGTAAAAAAGCCGGGCGGCTAACCACCCCCAGGGCAGTCACCCGCCGGCTGTGTTTCTCTTGGTATACCTGAACGCGGGTGCGCATCCTTCGCTCGCCCGAATTTCGTACCGGGCAGCACCAGCTGCTCAGTCGCGGCTGGGACAATGCAGTGCGAGCATGTGCAACGCTCGCCCGATCGCTTCGCACCGGACGGCACTACGGCTTGCGGCGGACTCAGCCGGATCGCCCCAGATTCGACATCCTGTCTCAACTGGGGCTGGGCCGGACATCCATGTCCGGCCCTCCGGCTTCGTTACCGCCGCTGCGCCTAGTGCCGTTTGCCGTTGCTCCGCCACGGGCTCGCTTTTGCACGCTGCTCGCCAGCAAGCTGGCTTTTATGTGCTGTACAACCGGTAGTCCAGACGGACTCGCTCAGGATTGGCACACCTGCCACTAGCGGTTTATATATTACGCTGTAATACTAGAAATAACCCATGGGATTGACCGGCGTGCCATTCACCCGGACGGAAAAATCCAGATGCGGGCCGGTGGACATGCCCGTGCTGCCCACGGCGCCAATCACCTGGCCCTTTTTCACTTCCTGCCCCACTCGCACGGCCTGGGAGGACAGGTGGGAGTAGAGTGTGGTCAGCCCTCCCCCGTGATCCAGCATGACAATCCGCCCGTAACCGCTCATAGTGCCCACGTCAATCACGGTGCCGTCCTGGGCGGCCACTACCGGCGTGCCGGTGGGGGCGGGAATATCAATGCCGTTGTGGTGTCGCACCACCCCCAGTACGGGGTGAACCCGGTTACCAAAAGGCGAGGAAATGGCGGTGTACCCGGGCACCGGCCAGGCGAAAACGCCGCTGCCCTTGCGCGGCGCATCCTTTTTCTGCCGCTGGGCGATGATCTGGGCGATGATCTTCTGTTCTCGGGCCTCCAGTTCGGCCGCCTCGGCCTCAAAACGGCGCAAATCCTCCCGGGCATCGGCCAGCAGACGCTCCCTGGCCGCCCGGCTTACCGCCAGCTGCCGGCGGGCCTGTTCCTGCCGGTCCAGCAGGGCCAGCAGGGTTTGCTGCTTGTCCTCCACCCGTTTCTGGCGCTCGGCCACCTGTTGCTGCCACTCCTCCACCTGGCGGACGATTTGCCGGTCCTGTTCCACCAGCCGGCGCAGCAGAGTCAGGCGAGAAATAAAATCGCTGAAGTCCTGCGCGTCCAGCAGCACCTCCAGGTAGCTGCCCTCGCCGGCCAGGTACACACCCCGCACCCGCTGGCGCAGAAGTTCATTCTTCTCCGCCAGCTGGCAGCGGGCCAGAGCCAGTTCGGCATTGATTCGGCCCAGTTGCTCCCTGGTTAGCTGAATACTGCCCTGCAGGTTGGCGATCTGGCGCTGGCGCGCCTGGATATCCTCATCCAGAGCCGCCACCTGCTGGGAAAAACTGCGCACCTCGCTTTTGGTCTCCTTGATCTGCTGCTTCTTCTGGGTCAGTTTAGCCCGGGTTTCTTGCAAGAGCTGCTCTAAGGAAACCGCCTCCCCGGGCAGCGCCGGCAAGCCCAGCACCAAAAGCCCGGCCAGACCCAGCAGAGCCCAGATTTTATGGAACCGCACAGGCCACACCCCCCGGATCGGTGGTTTTTTGCGGGCGACACGAATAACCGCTATACTTTTAAGAAGCGGCGCAGGGAAATGACACTGCCCAGGCTGCCCAGCAGCACGCCGGCCCCCACCATACCGCCCAGAATCTGATAAATCAGCCGCCAGTCGGTCACCAGCTGCACAAAGGGCATAGCCGTCTGCAGAGCCGCCAGCAGCTGCCGATAGCCCAGGTAAACCGCACCCGCCGCTATGGCTGCCCCGGCCAGTCCCAGCAGCATTCCCTCCAGCAGAAAGGGCAGGCGCACAAACCAGCTGGTAGCCCCCAGAAAAACCATGATGCCGATTTCCCGCCGCCGGGCAAAAACCGACAGGCGGATGTTGGTGGATACCAGAAAAACCGCCGCCGCCGCCAGCGCTACCACCAGCCCCAGGCCGAAAAGCCGGATCCAGCGCACTACCTGCACCAGCTTTTCCACCAGGCCGCGTCCATAGTTGACTTCCTCCACCCCGGGGAAGGCGGCCAGCCGGCCGGCCACCCCGGCCACCTGGTCGGCGCGGTGGGTTTTAACGCGCAGCATAGCCGGCAGCGGGTTGTTCTCCTCCAGCCCCTGCAGGATCTCCCGCCGGTCGGCGAATTTTTGCTTCATTTCTTCCAGAGCCTGGCTTTTGGAGACATACTGCACTGTGCTGACCTCGGGCCATTCCGCCACTTCTTTCTGCCAGCGTCGCAGTTCGTCGGGAGCCAGATCATCTTTTAAAAAGGCCCGGATCTCCACCGCGGACTCCAGTTCGGCGGCCAGCGCCGCCGCATTGAGCGCCAGCAGGACCGAACAGCCCAGCACCATCAACGACACGGCCACCGTCCCCACACAGGCCAGGGACAGCCAGCTGTTGCGGGCGATAGAAGTAAAAGCCTCCCGCCAGTAGTAAACCAGGGTGTTAAATAGACTCATGCCGGTAGCCTCCGCTTTCCTGATCCCTGACCACCCGTCCCGCCTCCAGCGCGATCACTCTTTTTTGCAGGGCATCGACAATTTCCCGGGCGTGGGTGGACATAATGATGGTAGTCCCCTGCTGGTTGATCTGCTGAAACAATTCCATCAGCTCCCAGGCTGTATCCGGATCCAGGTTGCCCGTAGGCTCATCGGCTATCAGAAGCACCGGTTCGCGCACAATGGCCCGGGCGATGCTCACCCGCTGCTGCTCCCCGCCCGAGAGCTGGGCTGGCAGCATATTTTCCTTGCCCTCCAGACCCACCCGGGCCAGGGCTTCCGGCACCCGACGGCTGATCTCCTGCTTGCCCGCCCCGCTCACCTGCAGGGCAAAAGCCACATTTTCAAAAACCGTTTTCTGCGGCAGCAGGCGAAAGTCCTGAAAAACCATGCCGATTTTGCGCCGGTATAGAGCTACCTCCCGGCCGCGCAACCGCAGGATGTTTTTGCCGTTGAACAACACCTGACCGCGGGTGGGCAGTTCCTCCCGAAAAATGACCCTGGTCAGGGTGGTCTTGCCGGCCCCGCTGGGGCCCACCAGAAAGACAAATTCGCCTTTTTTAATGGTCAGGCTGACATCATCCAGCGCCTTGACCTGGTTGGGGTAAACCTTGGTGACATTGTAAAGATTGAGCATATTCTCCGGCACCTGCCTCCCTGCAGTTTTTTTTCGACGGCGGCAGGCAAAGTCCTGCTGGAAAATACATTATATAACAGCCCTACCACCTGCCGGATGCCTCCTGCTCGCCGAAACGGCTGGCCGGCCTGGGAAAAATGTGCTAAAATATTTCCATATAGTAGCAACCGAACCACCCGGAGTAAACGTCAATAGATTGACTGGTTGAGCGAGGACTGTTCGGCACCGGCCGGGCAAATAAAAAAAGGGGGTAGATCGCTTGTCCAAACCAAAAATTCTCCTGGCTCTTAGCCTGCTTATTCTGTGCTGTTTACTGCTGCCGGCTGCCGCGCCCGCGGTCAGCTTTAACGACCTGGACAGGTCCTGGGAATGGGCCAGCAGCGCTGTACAGAAAAGCAGTGAGCTCAAGCTGATGCAGGGCTACCCGGATGGCAAATTCATGCCGGGCAAAGCGCTCAGCCGCCTGGAAGCCATGGCCATAGTGCTGCGCGGCACTGTAGGCGAAGACACGCTGAGCAAGGTGGATGTAGCCAAAAGCGGCATCAAACTGCCGGCCGGCATGACCTGGGGCCAGCAGTACCTGGTTTACGCTGCCCAGCAGGGTATTCTGGCCAAAGAGACTATCAACCAGCTCAAATACAACAATGCCATCACCCGGGCGGAAATGGCCTATCTGCTGGCCGCCGCCCTCAAGCTGGGCAAAGGCAGCAACACATCTCTGCAGAGCTATGTGGACGCCGCGAAAATTGGCGACGCCTACAAGCCCTATGTGGCTATTGTCACTGAAAAGAAATTGATGTCGGGCCTGCCGGAAAAAGCTGGCTCCAGCCGGGTGAAGTTCGCCCCGGACGTCCCGCTCAACCGGGCCCAGATGGCCGTGCTGGTGGCTCGCCTGGCGGAAAACAACTGGCTCAAAGCAGTTGGACAAACTCCGACCCAGGGTGGCGGCACAACGCCCACCACGCCCGGCAGTGGCTCTACCACCACGACCCAGCCAGTCCAACCCGACATGGAAATCACCGGCCGGGTGGTGAGCAAAACCCTCACCAGCAGCGGCTGGCAGCTACAGCTCAGCCAGAACGGCAGCTATTACACCTACAGCCTGGCCAGCAATGTCACCATTACCGACAGCTACGGCAGCCGGGATATTGCCGCCCTGAGCAATAACACTTATATTAAGGCCAAAATCAAAAGCGGCTACATTTACCAGGTGAACATCCTGCCGGGTGTAACAGTGAAAGGCAAGGTCACTGGCACCGGCTCCAGCTCTTTTACTTTGGCCAAAAGCAATGGTACCTCGGCCACCTACACCTATAGCAGCGCCACAGTTTTTTACGACCAGAACGGCCGGGAAAAACGCTTCACCATTGCCAGAGGACAGGAGCTGCGCGTCACAGCTTATAATAACGAAGCCATCGAAATAAGTCTGGTGAGCGAGGGCAAATGGAGCGGCACCATCAAGAAGGTCTACGCTGACGACAGGCAGCTCTCCATCAAGCTGGCGGACGGCACCTCCAAGACTTATGACGTGTACAAGCGGGCTGAACTGCTGGATGAGGACGACGACGAAATCGCCCTGGACGATCTAGATGTGGGCGACGAGGTGGAATTTGAGCTGGACGAGGATGACCAGATTGTCTGGCTGCAAGTTTCTGATGACACCAGCAGCCGGCTGGACTACACCGGCACAGTGCGCAGTGTGGATGAGGACAATCGCGAGATCAAGGTGCGTCTGGATGACGGCGATACAGAAACCTACTATGTGCGCAAAAGTGCCACTATAGAAGACCAGGACGGCGATGATATAGATCTGGCTGATATTGAAGTAGGCGATGAAGTAACCTTTGACCTGAACAGTAGCGATGAAATTACCAAATTGATCCTGCTCGGTAGCAGTGCCAGCAGTTCCTCCACCCGCAGGGGCACGGTGACCGCGCTTAAGACCAGTTCCTACATCGCCCTTGACCAGAGGAAATACTACCTGGCCAGCAGTGTCAGGGTATACAAGGACGGCGATAGCATGGACATTGAGGACATCATGCTGGGTGCCGAAGTAAAGCTCTACCTGAACAGCAGTGACAAGGTCACGCGCATTGACATCACCAACGATGAGGACATCACTGTAGAAGGAACGGTGGAAGAAGTGCGGTCGGGCAGCAACAAGATCACCATTGAACAGTCCAACGGCCTGTCCTTCACCCTGCCGGTGAGTTCCAGCTGCACCTTCAAGAACACCAGCGCCGATGAACTGGGCGAAGTGGAAAAGGGCTGGGAGGTCCGGCTGACTCTGGAAAACGGAAAGGTTACCGTGATCAAGAAGTTATAGCCCTTATGGCTATGCACAACCGGTTTATGGCCGTCACTGCCGCGCAACCGAAAACAGCCCGTAAATCATGTTACTTCAACCGGCCAGCCAGCCGGTTTTCTTTTTTTACCTCTCCAGCTGTTATTTAGCAAAATTTCAGACAAGTTCCCGGCCTGTAAAAAAACATAAATTGATGCTCAATTTTTGAGCATTTTTCGCTTATCCATCTCAATCAGGCTTTTTTAGCCCAGGCGGGGCAAAATTGCCCTTGCCAGCTGGCAATTATTGATCTAACTTTATACTGACCGGTCAGTACACAAATTACCACCGCCGCCGGTCAATTTTTTACGCCAGGCGCCCGCATGATATGTTGTACTTAACCAGCAATACATATTAGTAAACATTTGGGTGCGGCGGCAAGCAAAATTGCCGTATACAGCCTTTCGCCATTGCCGGAGAAACACCATCTGGCAGCGCAAGATGCTAAACCGAACAAAAATGATCCCATGAATTTTTTACGGGGAGGTTTTTAGCAGTGATTAACTTTTTAGAAAAAAGTTCCTGGCGTTCCGCTCTGGCCCTGCTCACCGGCACTCTGTTGCTCCTGGGCAGCACCATTCCCTTAACCGGCTGTAGCCGAGCGGCCCAGGCCGGCCGGGAACTGAGCGGCACGGTGGAGGCCACCGAATACAATGTGAGCAGCAAGATCCCCGGCCGCCTGCTGGAAATGAAAGTGCGCGAGGGAGATACAGTACAGGCCGGTCAGGTGGTGGCCGTGCTGGACAGCAAGGAATTGCAGGCCAAAGAGAAAGAACTACTGGCCCAGATCAGTGCTGCTCAGGCCGGGCTGGACCAGGCCAACACCTCGACATCTCTCCAGGATCAAAGCACGGCGGCGGCTCTGGAACAGGCCCGGGCCACCCTGCAGCGGGCCCGGGCCGACCTGGAGGTAACCGAAAAGACCCGTCAGCGCCTGGAAGCTCTGTATGCTGAAGGGGCCATTTCGGCCCAGCAGCTGGACGAGGTGCGGGCTCGCGCCCAGGCCGCCCGGGCTGCCGTGGATCAGGCCCAGGCCGCGGTGAACCAGGCCCTCTCGGCCCGCCTGCAGGTGCAGCTGGGCCAGGACAACGTGGCGACAGCCCGGGCCAAACTGGCCCAGGCCCGGGCTGCCCTGGAACAGGTGCGGGCCAACCTGCAGGAAACCACCATCAAGGCCCCGGCTGCTGGCACTGTAACCGAAGTCAATGTGGAAATTGGTGAACTGGTCTCCACCGGCCTGCCCATCATGGTGATCAGCGACTTTCAACATAACCATGTCAATGTCAAGGTGCCCCAGGACATTGTGCAGAACCTGCAAACCGGGCAAAAGGCCCGTCTAACCCTGGGCAAAACGGTTTATGCAGGGCGGATTGTGGATATTTCCCGCAAGCCCAATTTCGCCACCCACCGCGCCACCAACGACCGGGGGGAGAAAGACATTGTGACATATAATGTGAAAATCCAGGTAGATGATCCCCGCCTGCGGCCGGGCATGGAGCTGACCGTGCACTTTGAATAAAGCCAGGCCAGGCCGGGCTACCCCGGTGTAATCGCGATATTATCTCCCAGGCGGTGATGCCTGCCCCCTGCCCGCCGGTTTATGCGGCCCATCGCATCCAGCGTTGCTGACTAGAGGAGGAACGGCTATGTTCTTGCAACCACTACCCACTCCCCGGGGACTGCTGCGCAGCTCTTTTGATATAGCCCGGCGGGAACTGGCTTACATGCTCAGGACCCCTAAACTGCTTTTGATCATGTTCGCCTTTCCCGTCCTGGCCATCATCCTGTTCAACCTGCTCTACAGCCAGCACATCATCCTGCATATCCGCACGGCGGTTTGGGACGCCAGCCAGACCTCGTTAAGCCGCCAGGTGGTGGAAGCCTTTGCCGATTCGGACCGCTTTGATCTGGTAACCACGGCCGCCAGTGAGCGGGAGATTCGCCAGCTTTTGGATACCCGGCAGGTAGAGGCGGCCCTGGTTATCCCGGCCGACTTCGCCCGCCAGCTGCAGCGCGGCCAGTCCAGCAAGGTGCTGGTGATTGTTAACGGCAGCAACATGCTTTTCAGCAACGCAGTGCTCAGTGCGGCCACGGAAATCGTCTCCACCATTGCGGCCGGCTCCACGCTGGTCAAACTGGAGAGCATGGGCCTGCCGCCGGACAGCGCCCTTAAAGCCGTGCAGCCCGTGGAGCTGGCTCTGCGCATCTGGTACAATCCCACTTTCAACTACGCCAATTTTCTGGTACTGGGCCTTTTGGCCACGGCCATCCAGCAGGTGACCCTGCTGTACATGGCTACTTCTCTGGTGCGGGAAAAGGCGGCCGGCACCCTGGCCGCCCTGCGGGAGGAAGGCATCAGCGCCCTGGCCGTGCTGCTGGGCAAATACGGCGTGTATTTTGCGGTCAATTTTTTCACTTTGAACCTGCTGCTGACCAGCTGTGTGTACTGGTTTAAGATTCCCTTTAACGGCAGCCTGACCCAATTATTGCTGCTGGAAGTGATTTTCCTGGGCGGCATTCTGGCTCTGGGCACCTTTCTCTCGCTGGTGTCGCGCAATGAACTGGAGGCCACCCAGCTGTCCATGGTAATTGCCCTGCCCTCATTCTTGTTCTCGGGCTACACCTGGCCGGTGCAGGCTATGCCCCCCCTGTGCCAGGCGATCTCCGCCCTGCTGCCCCTGACCTATTTTGCCGGCAATTTGCGCGATATTGCGCTGATGGACATCAGCTTTGCCACCATGCAGCACGATCTGGTGGTGCTGACCGGCCTGGTGGCTGTGTTCTTGCCCCTATCCGTTCTGCTCTTTCACCGCCAGTACAGCCGGCTGCCCGTAGAAAACCAGTGAGCGCGGTTTGTCCCGCGCTCATTTTTTCATAACTCATGCAACTGTCCTGACCAGCACGGGCCAGGCCCGCCCATCGTCCCTCCCGGAGGATGGGCTCACTTTACGCTGCACCCGCCCCCCGTTCACGGTAACCTCACTTAACCCGATCCAGCACTTCTTTAACCGCCCGCACCAGTCCTTCCACGGTCAGGCCGTATTTGGCTAATAACTCCGCCGGTTTGCCCGACTCACCAAACACATCGGGCAGGCCCACCCGGCGCACCGGCACGGGGCAGCCGCCGGCCACAGCCTCGCACACTGCGCTGCCCAGCCCGCCAATGATGCTGTGCTCCTCGGCCACCACCAGGGCGCCGCAACTGCGGGCCGCCTCCAGCACTGCCGCCTCGTCCAGGGGCTTAATGGTATGCATATCCAGCACGGAAACCTCCACGCCTTCTCCGGCCAGCTGTCCGGCTGCTTCCAGGACCATGCCCACCATGATGCCGCAGGCAATGATAGCCGCCTTTTCCCCCCGGCGCAGCCAGTTGGCCCGGCCCACAGTAAAGGACACAGGCTCGTCGTAGAGCACGGGCACGCCGGAACGGCCCAAGCGCAGGTAAACCGGGCCTTTGATCTCGGCCGCGGCCAGCACGGCCGCCCGGGTGGAGGGTCCGTCGGCCGGCACCAGCACGGTCATCCCGGGCAGGCTGCGCATCAGGGCGATGTCCTCCACGGTCTGGTGAGAACCGCCGTCCTCACCCACCGTGATGCCGGCATGGCTGGCGGCAATTTTCACATTAAGGTGGGGATAAGCCACCGAATTGCGGATCTGTTCAAAGGCCCGGCCGGTGGCAAACATGGCGAAAGTGCTGGCAAAGGGGATCTTGCCCGCCGCCGCCAGCCCGGCAGCTACGCCAATCATGTTTTGCTCGGCAATACCCATATTGAAAAAGCGTTCCGGGTAGTGTTTGGCAAAGTCGGCAGTTTTGGTGGACTTGGACAGGTCGGCATCCAGCACCACCACCCGGGGATTTAAGCCGCCCAGCTCCACCAGAGCCTTGCCGTAGGCCTCCCGGGTAGCTATCTTCTGGCTCAATGGTTTATGTACCTCCTTCAGGTAAACTCCAGCAAAAGATGTATCGTTATCTGCGTATGCGGGCGTGCGTCCTGCGCTCGCTCTTTGTGCGAACTCCGGAAAGGAGTGTTTGGTTATGTGGGCGTGTTCCAGTGCATGCGAATGTGCATCCTTCGCTCGCCCGAATTTCGTACCGGGCAGCACCAGCGGCTCGGTCGCGGGCGGGCCGGGCCGCCCCAGATTCGACATCCTGTCTCAACTGGGGCTGGCGCGGACTTCCTGTCCGCGCCTCCCGGCCCGCTGCCGCGCCCTCGCCAGGTGCTGCAACCGGTACTCCAGACGGGCTCGCTCAGGATTGGCACACCCGCCATCTTTACTTACATAAACCATTCCACCCAAAGCACACCTGCATACGCCCACCGGCAGCTACGCCAATTCGGCCAGGGCCCGGGCCACCTGCTCGGCGTTGGGCGCATTGCCGTGCCAGCCGGCCTGGTTCTCCATGAAAGAGACGCCCTTGCCCTTGACCGTGCGGGCCACAATCATCTGGGGCTGTCCCTGCACCTGCTGCGCCCGCTGCACCGCCGCCAGGATGGCCACCATGTCGTGACCGTCGATCTCCTGCACATGCCAGCCAAAGGCTCGCCACTTGTCGGCCAGCGGCTCGGGCGACATCACCTCGCGGATGGCGCCGTCAATCTGCAGCCCGTTGTAGTCCAGGAAGGCGGTCAGGTTGTCCAGGCGGTAGTGGGCCGCCGCCATGGCCGCTTCCCAGATCTGCCCCTCCTGCACCTCGCCGTCTCCCAGCAGCACATACACCCGGTAATCCGCCCGGTCCAGCTTGCCGGCCAGGGCCATGCCGCAGGCCGCCGAAAGTCCCTGGCCCAGGGAGCCGGTGGACATCTCCACCCCGGGCAGCTTTTTCATGTCCGGGTGGCCCTGCAGGCGGCTGCCCAGCCGGCGCAGAGTGTCCAGTTCCTCCACCGGCAAAAAGCCGCGCTCAGCCAAAGCGGCGTAAAGCACGGGAGCAGCGTGCCCCTTGGAGAGCACGAAACGGTCGCGCTGCGGCCAGCCGGGATTGGCCGGATCCAGGCGCATAAAGTAAAAGTACAGGGCGCTGACTATATCGGCGGCCGACAGCGAACCGCCGGGGTGGCCGGAGCCAGCCCGGCCCAGCATACTGATGATGTGCCGCCGGAGCTGGCGGGCTTTTTGCTGCAGTTGCTCCACATCCAGTTTAAGCGGTTGCATGATTTTTCCTCCCGAAAAAACATTATTCCTCCTCGTGCAGCGGTTTAAAACCCTCGCCCAGCACCTCGTGCACATCGGCCAGGATGACAAAGGCCCGCGGGTCCACCTGCCGCACCAGGTCCTTCAGCCGGGTCACCTCGGAACGGCTGACCACCACCAGCAACACCTCGCGCTCCCGGCCGGTGTACATCCCCCGCCCCTGGAGGGCGGTGGCTCCCCGGTCCAGCTGCGCCAGCACCTGTCCGGCAATTTCCCGGCTGTGGTCGGAAATGATCAAAAAGGCTTTGGCGTAGGAAAAACCCTCCTGCACGATGTCAATCAGCCAGGCGGTGACAAATACCGCAATCAGAGCGTACAGGGCCAGCTCGTAGGATTTAAAAACCAGGCCGGCAAAAAGCACCACGGCGGCATCCACCAGAAACAAAAGCTGCCCCACATTGGCCCCGGTATAGGTGCGCAGGATGGCCGCCAGCAGTTCGGTGCCGCCCGTGGTGCCGTGGTAGCGAAAGACTATGCCCAGCCCCAGACCGGTAACCACGCCGCCAAAAACCGCCCCCAGCAGGGGGTCGTGGGTGGGCACGGGCAGCCAGGGCATCAGGATGTCCACGGCCAGGGAGAGGCCCACCGTGCCGTACATGGAATGCAGGCAGACCCGCCAGCCCAGGCGGAAGAAGGCCCAGACGAACAGGGGTATGTTCAGCACCAGCATGGTCAGGCCGACCGGAGCATGCATCAGGTAGTAGAGCACGGTGGCGATACCGCTCACGCCGCCGGCGGCGATCTTCTGGGGGATCAGAAACATGTCCAGACCGGCCGCGGTGAGCAGCACGCCCAGGGTGACGCCCAGCGCTTCTGTTAATATGCCCCGCAGCGCTTTTTTCATTTAAGCCGGTTCCACCTCTCTCCCGCGCATCAACTAACTCTGCGCCCGCCGCGCCTGCTGGCGCAGCCAGGCGGCGATGAACTGGTCGATCTCCCCATCCATCACGGCCTGCACATTGCCGGTCTCCACCCCGGTGCGGTGGTCCTTGACCAGGCTGTACGGGTGGAAAACATAGGAGCGGATCTGGCTGCCCCAGGCGATTTCCCGCTGTTCGCCGCGCATGGCCGCCAGCTCGGCCTCCTTTTTCTGCATTTCCAGGTCCAGCAGTTTGGCCTTTAAGAGCTTCATGGCCGTGTTGCGGTTGGATATTTGCGAACGCTCGCTCTGACACTGCACTACAATGCCAGTGGGCAGGTGGGTGATGCGCACGGCCGAATCGGTCTTGTTCACGTGCTGGCCGCCCGCCCCGCCCGAGCGGTAGGTGTCAATTTTCAGATCCTCGGGGTTGATTTCAATATCCACATCCTCCTGTACTTCGGGCATCACATCCACCGAAGCGAAGGAGGTGTGCCGGCGGCCCGAGGCGTCAAAGGGCGAGATGCGCACCAGGCGGTGCACCCCTTTCTCCGCCTTCAGGTAGCCGTAGGCGTTGGGGCCGCTGACCATGATGGTGGCGCTCTTCACCCCGGCCTCGTCGCCGGGCAGCAGATCCACCAGCGTCACCTGGTATTTGTGATCCTCGGCCCAGCGGGTGTACATGCGCAGCAGCATCTCCACCCAGTCCTGGGCCTCGGTGCCGCCCGCCCCGGCGTGCAGGGTGACAATGGCGTTTTCCCGGTCGTACTGGCCGGAAAGCAGCACGGCCAGTTCTTTTTCCGCCAGCCGGGCGGCCAGCTTTTTCAGCTCGGCGGCGGCTTCCCGGGCCAGCTGTTCGTCCTCTTCTTCCTCCCCCAGCTCCAGCAGCACGGCGATATTGGCGGCGGCGTTCTCCAGAGCCTGGAATGCCGCCAGTTCTTCCTGCAGGGCGGCCTGCTGGCGGGTGGTTTGCTGGGCCTTCTCCATGTCATCCCAGAACCCCGGCGCCAGCATCACCTGCTCCAGCCGGGCTATTTTTTCCGGCAGGCCAGCAATGTCAAAGAGAAACCCTCAATTCTTCCAGACGCTTTTGCAGCGCTTCCAGCTCCCGGGCCAGATCGCTGTACATTGGTCCTCACCTTCCTGTGATGGCTAAACTTCTTAACTGGCGGCTTCCCGCCCGCAGCACTTCTTGTATTTCTTGCCGCTGCCGCAGGGGCAGGGGTCGTTGCGCCCCACCTTCTGCTCCCGGCGCACGGGACGGCGCTCGCCCTCCTCGGCGTAACGGTTTTCCACCGTCTGGCGGGGACGGGGCAGCGCGGCCGCCACCACCTGCACCCGGAAAAGGTAGCGAATGGTGTCCTCCTGCAGGGCGGCAATCATATTGTTGAACATCTCGTAGGCTTCAATCTTGTACTCCACCAGCGGGTCTTTCTGCCCGTAGGCCCGCAGGCCGATGCCCTCGCGCAGCTGATCCATGGCGTCCAGGTGGTCCATCCATTTTTCGTCCACCACCTTGAGCAGCACCACGCGCTCCAGCTCGCGCATCTGCTCGTCACCCAGCTCCTCCTCCCGCTTGCGATAGGCGGCCAGCAGGCGCCCGTGCAGTTCCTCCCGCAGGGCCTCCCGGCTGTAGTCGGCCAGGGCTTCGGCAGTCAGACCCAGGCGGCTGCTGCAGAGGTCGGCCAAGCGGGTGAGCAGGGCGTCCAGGTCCCACTCGTCGGCCGGCACACCGGCCGGGCAGCAGGTATCCACCAGGCGCTGGCAGACGTCCTCCAGCATATCCTGCACCACCTGCTGCACATCCTGGCCGGTGAGCACCTGGCGGCGCTGGCGGTAGATGATCTCGCGCTGCTGGTTCATCACATCGTCGTACTGCAGCACGTGTTTGCGGATCTCAAAGTTGCGGTTTTCCACCTTTTTCTGGGCCGATTCGATGGAGCGGGTGATCAGGCCGTGCTCAATGGGCATATCCTCTTCAATGCCCAGTTTTTCCATCAGGCCGGCAATGTTATCCGAGCCGAACAGGCGCATCAGGTCGTCTTCCAGCGAACTGAAGAACTGGCTGGAACCCGGGTCGCCCTGGCGGCCGGCCCGGCCGCGCAGCTGGTTGTCAATGCGCCGGCTCTCATGCCGCTCGGTACCGATTATGTGCAGACCGCCCAGGGCCACCACCTTTTGGCGCTCGGCCTCGGTCTGCTGGCGGAACTGCTCCAGCAGCCGGTGATACAGCTGCTTTTGTTCCTCGGCGCTCAGGTCGGGCCGGTCGGCCAGTTGCTTTTTCCACTCGGCGCTGGCCAAAAACTCGGGATTGCCTCCCAGCAGAATGTCGGTACCCCGTCCGGCCATGTTGGTGGCAATGGTCACCGCCCCCAGCCGGCCGGCCTGGGCGATAATCTCGGCCTCTTTTTCGTGGTACTTGGCATTGAGCACCTGATGGGGAATGCCCCACCGTTTCAGCATCTGGCTGAGTATTTCCGATTTTTCTATGGAAATGGTGCCCACCAGCACGGGCTGGCCGGCGGCGTGGCGCCTGGCGATCTCCTCCACCACCGCCCGGAATTTGGCCGCTTCGGTCTTGTAGACCACATCGGGCAGATCCTGGCGGATCATAGGTTTGTGGGTGGGGATGACCACCACATCCAGGTTGTAAATCTTGCGAAATTCCTGCTCCTCGGTGGCCGCGGTGCCCGTCATGCCGGCCAGCTTGTCATACATGCGGAAGTAGTTCTGGAAGGTGATGGTGGCCAGGGTCTGGGACTCGCGCTCAATGCGCACGCCCTCCTTGGCCTCGATGGCCTGGTGCAGACCTTCGCTGTAGCGGCGGCCGAACATCAGGCGACCGGTGAATTCATCCACAATGATCACCTGGCCGTCCTTGACCACATAATCCCGGTCCCGCTTCATCAGGGCGTGAGCTTTCAGAGCCTGGTTGAGGTGGTGGGCCAGCTCGATGTTGCTGTCGTCGTAAAGGTTATCCACCCCCAGGTATTTCTCCACCCTGGCCACCCCCGCTTCGGTGATGGCCACCGTGTGGGCCTTTTCGTCCACCTGGTAGTCCACATCGCGCACCAGTTTGGGCACCAGGGCGGCAAAGGTGTAGTACAGGTCGGTGGCCTTGTCCGAAGGGCCGGATATAATCAGGGGCGTGCGGGCCTCGTCGATCAGGATGCTGTCCACTTCGTCCACGATGGCGTAATGCAGTTCCCGCTGCACCAGCTGGTCGGGGTGCATGGCCATGTTGTCCCGCAGATAGTCGAAACCAAACTCGTTGTTGGTGCCGTAGGTGATGTCGGAGGCGTAGGCCTGGCGCCGCTCATGCCAGTCCAGCCCGTGCACGATCAGGCCCACGGAAAGGCCCAGGAAGCGGTAGATGCGCCCCATCCATTCGCTGTCCCGGCGGGCCAGGTAGTCGTTCACAGTGACCACATGCACGCCCCGCCCGGTGAGAGCGTTCAGGTAGACGGGCAGCGTGGCCACCAGGGTTTTACCTTCCCCGGTCTTCATCTCGGCAATGCGGCCCTGGTGCAGCACAATGCCGCCCATCAGCTGCACGTCGAAATGGCGCATGCCCAGCACCCGCCGCCCGGCTTCGCGCACCACGGCAAAGGCGCGGGGCAAAAGGTCATCCAGGGAAGCGCCCCGCTCCAGCTGGTCTTTGAAGGCGGCGGTCTGGGCGGCCAGGTCGGCGTCGGAGAGGCGGGATATTTGGTTTTCCAGCTCGTTGATCTGCTGGACAACCTTGCCCAGGCGCTTGATCTCCCGGGCGTTGTCGTCCAGCAGGTGGCGAATAAATCCCAGCAAGCCAATCACCTTTTCATGGCAAGCGGGGCGCCGCCGCAACAAAGGCGGACGGGCCCCGCCCGGTAGTGTGCTTGTTTTAGAAATTCGGCTCAATCAGGCCAAAGTTGCCGTCCCTGCGCTTGTAGACCACATTGACCTGCTCGGTCTCGGCATTGGAGAAAACAAAGAAGCTGTGGCCCAGCAGGTTCATCTGCAGCACGGCTTCGTCCACGGTCATGGGCTTGAAGGCAAAGCGCTTGGTGCGCACCACCCGGGGGCCGTTTTCCTCACCGGCGGCCAGTGCAGCGGCGGCCGTCTCGCCCGCACCGCGGCCGCCCCGCCTGGTCAGGCGGCCCTTGTAACGGTCGATCTGCTTCTCCAGTTTGTCCACCACCAGATCGATGGAGGAGTACATATCGCCCGTGGTTTCTTCCCCCCGGAGGATCATGCCGTTTAGCGGCAGAGTGACCTCCACCCGGTGGGAATCTTTTTCCACAGTCATGGTCACCTGGGCTTCATTCAGGTTTTCCAGAAAGCGCTCCAGCTTGCCCAGGCGTTTTTCCACATAGTCTTTCAGGGCAGGAGTTACTTCCATGTTGCGTCCTCTTACCTGTACTTGCACGGAACATCAGCTCCTTTCGGGTCCTTGGGATATATTATGCCCGATATTAAAAAACCCCCGCTTACTGGGGGTTTGTTGATTACAGTTTCACCACATTGGCAGCCTGCGGACCGCGCGCTCCCTCCACAATGTCAAATTCCACGGCCTGACCTTCGGTGAGAGTCTTGAAGCCTTCCTCCTGGATGGCCGAGAAGTGGACGAAGACATCGCCGCCGTCTTCCCGCTCAATGAAGCCGTAACCCTTTTCTGCGCTGAACCATTTTACTTTACCTTGCATTAACCTTTCTGCGGTTTCTGTTTGCCTTTAAACCCGTGCTGCAAGCTGCCGCCGGTTTAAACCAGAAACCCTTACCTCCCTTAAAATTTACTTGCTCCGGCCTCTGCCGGATAAGTGCATTGTACCATAAGAGGCAGGGTCTGTCAACGCAAGACGGGGATTTGCCGGCCGTTTCAGCACTGCAAACGCCGGGGCACAGCTGTGGATACTGGGGATTTGTCCCTGTGGATAATGTGGATAAGTCTGTGTATAAATGTTTACATCTGGACATATGGCTGTTGATAAATATTATCCCACCACCCCGCTGGCGAATACCAGGCCATACACCCGGACCGCACCGGCGCCCTGCAACACGGCGGCCGCTTCCACCAGGGTGCTGCCCGTGGTCAGCACATCATCCACCAGGAGCAAACTGCGGCCCGCCAGCCCCAAACCCGCGGCCGGGCTAAAAGCCCCCTGCAGGTTGCGCTGCCGCTCGGCCCGCCCCAGGGCGGTCTGGCTGGGCGTTTCCCGCACTTTGTGCAGCGCCGGCCAGACCGGCAGCCCCAGGTGGCCAGCCGCCGCCCGGGCCAGCAGCAGGGCCTGGTTGTACCCCCGCTCCCCCAGGCGCTTCCGGGACAGGGGTACCGGCACCAGAGCATCCACCGGGCCGAGCGGGTCTTCCTGCCAGCACCGGGCCATCAGCTCGCCCAGTATTTCCACCAGCCAGGTCTGGCCGGCATATTTCAACTGGTGCACCGCCTGCTGCACCACCCCCTCGTAGGGCGCCACTGCCCGGCAGGGAATCAGCCGGGCATCCAGCTGCCGGCAATCCAGACAAAGCCCGGCCGGGCTGACAGCAGCAGATAAAAAAAAGCGCCCGCAGCGAGCACAGCGGGGCCACTGCCGCCAGACGGCCAGGCGGCCGGCACACTGCGGGCACAGTTCATCGGCCCGGCCGGGCTCCCCACAGAGCGGGCAACGGCGGGGCGGCGGATAGAGCAGTTCTAAAAGTCCCTGCCAGAGCATCTTCATTCCCGGATCACCACCCGCTCGCGGGGGTGCTTTTGGGCCTCCTCCAAGGCGCGCCCCGCCACCTTGATTAAAGAAACCAGATCGCCGGCGGTAGCCGGAAACAGCGCCCCCCCGGCCGAAAGGCGTACCTGGCCGGGAATGCCTTCCTCCACCAGCACCTGTTCCCGCACTGCCGCCTGCAAAGAGTGTATCCAGGGCCGCACCTCCCCGGCCGGCGGATCGGGCCAGAGCAGCCAGAATTCACCCCCGCCGGCCCGGCCGGCCAGCGTGCCGGGCGGCCGGAGCATTTCCAGCACCGCCGCCGTGCCGGCCAGCGCCCGGTCCCCGGCCGGATAGCCAAAGCGGTTGTTCAGTGTAGCCAGACCGTCTATGTCGAGACGCAAAAGCAGCACTTCCTGCTGTTTTTCCCGGGCTTCCTCCAGCCAGCGTACCGCCTGCTCCTGAAAGGCCGGGCCGTTTAAAAGCCCGGTCAGCCGGTCGGTGCGCCGGCTTTTTTCCAGATTATATCTTAAAAAGCTCAGGGTGAGGGCCTGGCTGGCCTGTCCGGCCAGCAGGGACACCAGCTGCAGTTCCCGCTGATCGAAAAAGAGGGGCTGGCGGTGCCCCAGCACCACCAGGCCCACCGGCCGGCCGTCCACACTTAAAGGGGCCAGCAACAGGGAGCGACAGGCCGATGTAAGACCGCTGCGCCGCACCAAACGGGGGTCGCTGCGGGTGTCAAAAATGATTTCAGCCCGGCCGTCACGCAGCGCCTGCTCCAGAAAATCGCCGGAATCCCGGAGGGCAGTACCGGTAAACTGCTTCTGCCAGGCTCCCTGCACGGCCACCGCTGTGTAATGCTCACCCGGCTCGTCCAGCAAATAAACCACGCCGGTCTGGTAGGGCACCAGCTGGCCAATTTCCTGCAGCAGCAGGCCGGCTGTCTCGGTGCTGGCAGGAGCGGCTGCCAGACGCCGCACCACGCGGTAGAAAACCGCCATTTCCCGGCTGGTCATTTCCGCCCCCAGATACAGTCCCATCAGGCGCTGCATCACCAGCACGGGAATGAACAGGGCCAGGCCGGCCAGCGGCGAAGTTTGCCGGTAGACCAGGGCCAGCACCAGGCCGAAGGGAAAGGCAAAAAGGCACACCAGCACATCCCAGCGCAGGGCGTCCCGCCAGGTGCAGTAGCGCCGGCTGCGGCCGGCCGGCGCGCCGTACAGGTACACCAGCAGATGATTGGCCGCCTGCTGGGCCAGTATGAATGCACTCAGGCCAGCCACCACCCGCCACAGGGGCCGGGAGGCAGCCAGCACGCCGTCCACCGCCAGTCCCGCAGTTAAACCCAGGGCTAGGCCGCCGGCCGCCAGGCTGAGCACCTGCTGGGCGGCATTGAACAGCACGGTGCGCAGGGAGTCGCCCCGGTTGAAAATGCCCTGGCCCAGCAGTGTGGCCATAAATCCCACCCACCAGGCCGCCGGCAGGCCGTAGATCAGCGCCACCGCCAGAAAAAGGGCCGTACTGCCGCTCACCCGCCCCAGGGGAAAGGGTACCGCCAGCATCTCGGCCAGCACCCCACCTGCCACAAACAGCAGGTAGTAGCGGGTGTGGTCCAGGTTCAGGGCGGCAAAGCTGCGGTAAAGCAAAAGGCCGGCGGTGAGCACCACCAGCCAGCCCCAAATATAGCGGAAACTGTTTTTCTTCTGCTGCATAGCTGTATCTAGATGCCGGCTTCGCGGCGCAGATATTCGGCCTTGTCGGTTCTCTCCCAGGGCAGGTCCAGATCGTTGCGCCCAAAGTGGCCGTAAGCGGCCACCTGGCGGTAGATGGGCCGCCGCAGATCCAGGGCCTGGATGATCCCGGCCGGACGCAGGTCGAAATACTCCTGCACCAGGCGCACCAGCACATCCTCCCCAACCAGCCCGGTGCCGAAGGTCTCCACCATGATGGATACCGGCCGGGCCACCCCGATAGCGTAAGCCAGCTGCACTTCACAGCGCCGGGCCAGACCGG
The DNA here is from genome assembly GCF_052744395.1 of Desulfurispora sp. Lineage (NCBI taxonomy): Bacteria > Bacillati > Bacillota > Clostridia > Eubacteriales > Desulfurisporaceae > Desulfurispora > Desulfurispora sp. The sequence goes on from NZ_JBRAJI010000004.1 coordinate 67,847, forward strand.
CGGCCACAATGTTTTTGGCCACATAACGGGCGGCATAGCTGGCCGAACGGTCCACCTTGGTGGGGTCCTTGCCGGAAAAAGCGCCGCCCCCGTGCCGGGCCATGCCGCCGTACGTATCCACAATGATTTTGCGGCCGGTGAGTCCAGTATCCCCCTGGGGACCGCCAATGACAAAGCGGCCGGTGGGGTTGATCAGGTAGCGAGTGTTTTTGTCCAGCAGTTCGGCCGGCACAATGGGCTTGATTACTTTCTCAATCATGTCCTCGCGGATGGTCTCCAGCCCTACTTTGGGATGGTGCTGGGTAGAGACCACCACGGTGTCCAGCCGCACCGGCCGGTCATCTTCAAACTGCACGGTTACCTGCACCTTGCCGTCCGGCCGCAGGTAGGGTACCTCGTGGGTCTTGCGCATCAGGGCCAACTGCCGGGCCAGGCGGTGGGCCAGGGCAATGGGCAGGGGCATCATTTCGGGCGTTTCACTGGTGGCGTAACCGAACATCATGCCCTGATCGCCGGCGCCGATGGCTTCAATTTCCGAATCGCTCATCTGCCCTTCCCGGGCTTCCAGCGCTTTGTCCACGCCCATGGCTATATCGGGCGACTGCTCGTCTATGGATGTGATCACGGCGCAGGTGTCGCAGTCAAAGCCGTACTTGGCCCGGGTGTAGCCGATTTCGCGCACGGTCTCCCGGGCAATTTTGGGAATGTCCACATAGCAGCGGGTACTGATCTCCCCGGCCACGCAGATCAGCCCGGTGGTCACCAGAGTTTCGCAGGCCACCCGGGCCAGGGGATCCTGCGCCAGGATCGCGTCCAGTATAGCATCGGAAATCTGGTCGGCTACCTTGTCCGGGTGGCCTTCGGTGACAGATTCCGAGGTAAACAGCCGTTTTGCCATCTTTTTTCCCCTTTCAATAACCAAATTGCCGCACAGCACATGCATATTCTAGCAAACAAGCCAGAGCGTGTCAATTGCCTGTACCTAGGGCATTTTTTTCGATTATTTTATCCCCTGCCGGAAACCCGATACACTGCCGCCGCTCCACCCGGCGGCAGAAAAAATAAACAGCCGGCCTTGCGCCGGCATGTTCCGATGTGCCGGCCAGTGGCTGGCTCCCGGGAAATGTTCACAACAAGTGATAGTGCGCCTGATCCAGTTCCAGCAACACGGCGTGCGGCCCGATCTTCTTCACTTTGTCCCAGGGCACCACCACATCGCCACCCACACTCCAAAAACCAAGCTTCTTGCGCTGCGCTTCCAGTACCAGGGCGGTTATCTTGCCCGTAGCCAGATCCACCAGCACATCTTTCACCGGCCCTAGCCGGCGGCCATCTACAATATTGATCATATCCCGCCTGGTTAAATCAGAAATTTTAAACATCCGGCCTGCCTCCCTGTGTGAGCTGTCCTGCCATTCCAGGGTATGCAAAGCAGGGCCGGCCGGTTACTCATCCACTGCGCCGGCTTTGCCTTTTTTATGCCGCTTTTTCTTTTTGCGGCCGGTACCGCCAGCACCGTAGTAATAATGGTAGTAATAATAATCCGCGCTGCCCTATGTCATTTTCCCTGCATTTAACTGCTTCATGTTCATGAACATATCCTGCAGACCCGCCGGCAGGGAGTATGCCGCCTGCCAGGCCAGCTCCTTATTCGCCAGACGGCAGTCCAGCACACTGTGCTGGATATCGCCCGGGCGGGGCGGGGCGTAGCGGGCCGGCGGGGCGGCAGGCACCAGCCCGCGGAAAAGCTGGTAGAGCTGGCTTACCGAAGTGGCCCGGCCGGTGCTGATGTTGGCTACCAGTCCATCCCCCCGGCGCAGGGCGGCCAGGTTGGCCGCGGCTACATCGCGCACATAGATGAAATCCCGGGTCTGCTCCCCGTCACCGAAGATGACCGGCGCCTGACCGCGGCGCACCCGATCAACAAAAATGGCCACCACCCCGCCCTCGCCGGTAGCGTCCTGGCGCGGGCCGTAAACATTAGCATAGCGCAGAACCACATAATTGACACCGTATACAGCGCGGTAGGCCTCCAGGTAGTGCTCGGCGGTGTGTTTGCTGATGCCGTAGGGCGACAGCGGCCGCAGCGGGTGCCGCTCGTCCACGGGCAGGTACTGCGGGTCGCCGTACACTGCCGCCGAGGAGGCATAGACCACCTTGTCCACCCCGTACTGCCGGCAGGCCTCCAGCAGGTTGATAGTGCCACCGATGTTAACAGCCATATCCTCGTCCGGCCGGCCCAGCGAGGTCTGCACATCCACCTGGGCAGCCAGGTGAATGACCGCCCGGGGCTGAAATTGCTCCACCACCCGGCCGAGCGTTTGCGCATCCCGCACATCGCCCTGGTAAAATTCTATGCCGGCGGGCAGGTTTTCCCGCCGCCCCCGGCTGAGGTTATCCAGCACGGCAGGCTGATATCCCGCCGCCAGCAGGGCTTCCACCGTGTGCGAGCCGATAAAGCCGGCCCCGCCAGTGACCAGTACACGCATCTACAACAACTCCCGCACAGGCAATTTCCAGTAATTTTTTATTTCACCGGTTTTGTCATTATTTTACAGATCTGCATTTGTGTCCGGCTGCCCAATGAGCTGATCTGGCCCGTAAAAGGAGGGCGCTGTCTGCGTCTTTCGGCAGATAGAGAGATTTAAAGCCGCGCCATACCGCTCCTCACTGCCCCAGCAGCTCCTGCAAATACTGCCGGAAACGCTCGCCCAGCCCTTCCCGCTGCAGGGCAAACTCCACCGTGGCCTGCAGGTAGCCCAGTTTGTCGCCCACATCATAGCGTTTGCCGTGGTAGACCAGACCATACATGGGCTGCTCCCGCACCAGAACGCGCAGGGCGTCGGTGAGCTGGATTTCCCCGCCCGCCCCGGGCCGGGTCTGGGCCAGGATGTCAAAAATGCGCGGCGTCAGCACATAGCGGCCCATAATAGCCAGGCGGGAAGGCGCCTGATCGGCCGGGGGCTTTTCCACCAGATCGCGCACCCGGTAGACCCGGGAGCGCTCGGGCACGGCATCCAGGATACCATATTTGCTCACGTCTTCCGGCGGCACTTCCTGCACAGCAATCACACTGGCCCCGGTATCCTCGTACAGATCCAGCATCTGCCTCAGGCAGGGCACCGGGCTGGCAATCACATCATCGCCCAGCAGCACGGCAAAAGGCTCATCCCCCACATATTTGCGCGCGCAGTATACGGCATGGCCCAGGCCCAGGGGCTCCTTTTGCCGCACATAGCACACTTCGGCCATTTCACTGACCTGCTGGACGATTTCCAGCAGGTCCCATTTGCTTTTGCTGCTCAAATGGGCTTCCAGATCAGGTGATTTGTCAAAATGGTCCTCAATGGCCCGCTTGTGCCGTCCGGTGATGATCAGGATATCCTCTATGCCCGAGTTGACAGCTTCTTCAATTATATACTGGATGGTGGGTTTGTCCACAATGGGCAGCATTTCCTTGGGCTGGGCCTTGGTGGCGGGCAAAAAGCGCACCCCCAGGCCGGCCGCCGGGATAATGGCTTTGCGAATCTTCATACACCGGCCCCCTTTCTGGTATCCAGTTCCATTATACAATAGTTAACAGGCCGGCGTTACCCAAAAATAATTTCACTTTATGTCGAATATTTGCCCCGGCGGTGCCCGGGCTCCGCCTCAAGGTCTGTGGCCACACCAACTAATTACTACCGCCCGGTCGGCCAAAATAAAAACCGCCGCAATAGCGGCGGTAGCTTGGTCCAGATACAAGGCCTATCGTTTGGCCGGCACCCGCCCGGCGGCCGTTTTTTCGGTCATCCGGCGGCCCAGCACACCCAGGCGGTCGGCACCCGACAGGATCAGTACGGTCAAGCCGGCCAGCAAAAGCACCGCGTGGTCGGGCGCCAGCAGGTTGAGCAGCAGGGCCGACGCCCCCAAAAGCAGGCTGATGCCGTAGATTACCAGCACGGTCTGGCGGTGGGAAAGTCCCCGGGCCAGCAACTGGTGATGCAGGTGCTCTTTGTCGGCCTGGAAGATGGGCCGGTTTTGCTTGAACCGGCGGACAATAGCAAAAAAGGTATCCAGCAGCGGAATGCCCAGAATCAGCGGCGGCAGAAAAACCGATATGGCCGTGGCGCTCTTGGTCAGCCCCATCACCGAAAGCACCGCCAGGGCGAAGCCCAGCAGCATAGACCCGGAATCGCCCAGAAAGATGCTGGCCGGGTGAAAATTGTAGCGCAGAAATCCCAGCAAGCTGGCCGCCAGCAGCAGGGCCAGGGCAATCACTTCGTACTGACCGCTCAGCCCGAAAAAGTGGGCCTGGGTCCAGGCCACCGCCGCCATGGTCAGGGCGGCTATGGCCGACACGCCGCCGGCCAGGCCATCCAGCCCGTCAATCAGATTAACCGCATTGGTCACGGCCACCAGCCAGAACACGGTCACCGGCACGCTGGCCCAGCCCAGCCAGATTAACTGACCGGTTAGCGGATTGGTTAGAAAAACCACCTTGATGCCGAAGGGCACCACCAGCAAAGCAGCGGCAATCTGGCCCAGCAATTTGCTGCGGGGGGATATGTCCTTGATGTCGTCCACCATCCCCAGGGCCATAATCAGGGTTAGGCCCAGCAACAGACCGATAATCTGACTGTTCAGAGGCAGGCCCAGCAGCACCGCCGGCACAAAACTCAAATAAACCGCCAGGCCGCCCAGGCGGGGCATCACCCGGCAGTGCACCTTGCGCTGGTTGGGGCGATCCAGCGCCCCCCAGGCGTAGGCTTTTTTAATCACCCAGGGGGTGAGCAACAGGGCCAGCACCGCTGCCAGCGGCAGGGCCGCGTACAACCTGTCCAAATATAACCACCACCATGTAATTAACCTGGTACGAATGGCACTGCATCTGCAGTCCATTTGTTTTGCGGCTGTGCCTTCCAGACCGCCGCAAACGGCCTGCCGGCAGGCACCACCAGCGCACCGGCCATTTTACCCGGCCATGACAGCAGATCCCACCAGCCCCGGGCGCTCGACCGGTTACCGACACAGGAGGGTACATTACCACCTGTTACAACATATAATAATACTTTATGGCCCCTTCCGGCAAGAAAAAACGACACCGGGGAATTATTTTCCCGTTGCCGCCACAAACATCAGCTCGGCCTGGGCAGCCAGCTCGCCGCCCACTTCAGCCCGGGCCCGGCACTTGCCCGCCGCCGCGCGCAGGCTGACCACCTCCACGCTCAACCTGAGTACATCGCCCGGCACCACCGGCCGGCGAAAACGGACCCTGTCAATGCCGGCAAAAAGCAGCAGCTTGCCCTGCATCCCGGGCGCGGCCAGCGCACATACCGCCCCCACCTGGGCCAGCGCCTCCAGAATCAGCACCCCCGGCATTACCGGCCGGCCGGGGAAATGTCCGGCGAAAAAGGGTTCATTGATGGTCACGTTTTTGATGCCCACCGCCGCGCGGCCGGGTTCCAGGTGGACAATTTTGTCCACCAGCAAAAAAGGATAGCGGTGGGGTAAAAGCTGCATAATCCGGCCGGCGTCCAGAACTGTGCCTGTAGCGGCCGGAGTAGCGTTATTGTTCACCGGTTCCATGGTTTATTCCCTGGCTCCTTCATGCGGGATAGGTTGACCGGCGGCGGACCGGCCGCCTTTCGTCCGGCCCGGCACCGCCCGGTCAAATTTACCAGATGGCTTATCTGCCCCCGGATAGATTTACTTTTAAAATGGTGCCCTTCAATTCATAATCCCGGGACTTCAGGTAATACTCCTTGCCGGCCCGGATCTCCTGCCCGCCGGCCGTAATGGTGGCCGAGGACAGGATGATGTCGTCCTCAATGGTCACCAGCAGATCTTTCAGGTAGGGGTCGATGGCCTCCACCCGCTGGCCGCTGGCCGCGGTGTTGACCGAATAGCCTGGTTTGACCACCACATTCTTCACTGTGGCCGTAGTGTAGTAATTATCCTTGACCATTTTATCGCCCACTTTGACGTGCGGCACAATCTCGGGCCGCACCGCGGGCACCAGCACCACATACTCCAGGTGGCGGCGCTCGCCCTGGGCCGCTTTATGGGTGTATTTGTAGGCCGCGCCACCCAGCACCAGCAGGATGGCCGCCAGCACCAGCAGGTCGATAATATTGATCAGGCCCAGCAGGCGGCCTTTCTCATCCAGCAGTTTCAAGCTTTATCCCTCCTCCAGGCGATATCACAACTCCCGGTAGCCGGCCACCAGCACGCTCCCGCGCCGGCCCAGGCAGGCTAGATGCTTTCCACAAGAATACCGGAGGGTACATTCACTCCCCGGTAGATTTGCCTGGTGTCAATGATAAAGGGCACACCCGTGCGGTCCAGGCAGGACAGGAACAGATCCCAGTCGGTGAAGTCTATCCCGTGCTGGCGGGCCAGGGCTACCGCTCCGTGCGCCCCGCTCAAGGCCGCGCGCATACTGTCCACCTGGAAATTATACCGCAACTGCACCGCCGGGTCAAAAGCAGCCACCTGCACCCCGGCATCCAGCAAAAGCTGGCAGATGGTCAGCGCCGGGCTGAGCCGGTCGTCGCCCGAGTAGTCTTTCATGGCCAGCCCCAGCACGGCAATTTTGGCCCGGGCCGGCGGCACGGGCAGGCGGCGTAGCACCAGGTTCACCACGTGGCGGGGCATTTCTTCATTCACCCGGCGGGCGGTGTGCATCAGCTCCAGCGGCACGCCCAGCCGGCGGGCCGCCGCGTCCAGATAGTACAGGGCGTTGGGCAGGCAGTACCCTCCCACACCGGGGCCGGGCTGCAAAAGGCTCACCCGGCGGTGGGTGTTGGCCAGGGCAATCACTTCAAATACATCCACACCCAGCTCTTTGGTGAAACGGGCCAGCTCATTGACCAGAGCGATGTTCACATCGCGGGAAATGTTCTCCACCACTTTGGCGGTTTCCACCACCTCAAAGGAGCTGGCCGGATGCAGCGGCGCCTCGGTGACCACGGCCAGCAGGCGGCGGGCCCGCTCCCGGCAGTTTTCCGTAAGACCGCTGACCAGGCCGGGCATGGTTACAAACTCCTCAAAAGCCCGCCCCTCGGCAATGCGTTCCGAGGAATAGGCCAGGGCGAAATCCCGCCCCGCTTTCAGGCCGCTTTGCTCCAAAAGGGGCAGCACCAGGCGGCGGGTCATGCCCGGCACCAGCGTGCCGCGCACCACCACCAGGTCACCTTTTTTCAGGCCGCGGGCGATGTCCCGGCAGCACTCCTCCAGGTAGCCGGCAAAGGGTTCCCCGTCGTGCACGGGCAGGCCCACGGTAACAATAATATTGTCACAACTCTCCATGGCCTGCGCCGCACTGGTGGTGGCGGTAAAACGCCCGGCCGCCAGCTGCCGGCGCAGGATGCTTTGAATACCTTCACCCTGATATTGCTCCCGGTGGTAGGTGATACCGGCATTTAATTCAGCCACCAGTTCGACATTGGTGTCCACACCCACCACCCGGCAGCCGCGCAGGGCAAAACTGAGGGCCAGGGGCAGCCCCACATAGCCCAGGCCAAAGACGCCCACGCGCAGGTTTTCCGGCCCCACGGCGGGCAAGGTTTCCCCGCCCGGAGCCGGTCCAGACGGGATATGACAACTGCTGAATTGCTCATGTTCTGCTGGCATATTTTCCAACCTTCCTCTGACAACCCTCCCACGGCTAAAGCCGCGGTGATTCCTTTAAAAACCCCCGGTTTAACCGTGTCGGGATTCTTCAGTAATGATGATGTCCAGCCGTGCCGGGATTTAAGCCGCTCCGCAGCAGCACGCCGCTCTGGCGGCCGGGGTCATGCCCCGGGCTCAGCGCAACAGCTCCTCTATTTTCTCCACCATGAACTGCACCCGGCTGTCCCAGGAATGCTGCCGGGCCAGTTCCCGCCGCTGCTGCCGGCGCTGCGGCGTGTCCTGCTCCAGCGCCCGCCCCACAGCGGCCACAAACTCTTCGGGCGTAGCCGCGATTTCAATTACTCCGGCAAAATCGCGCACGCCGGGCATATCCACACTGACCACCGGCTTGCCTGTCGCCAGATATTCGTAAAACTTCAGCGGGCTGACCCGGTCGGTCAGTTCATTTATTTTAAACGGGTTCAAGCAAACATCAAAACCCTTCATATAAGAGGGCAGCACTTCCTTGTCCCGGCGCCCCAGCAGGTGCACATTGGGCAGGGCGGCCAGCGGCCCCACATCTACCCCCGCCCCCACCGGGCCAATCAGCACCAGGGAAGCCTGCGGGTAGGCCCGGGCGGTGCGAGCCAGCAGATCTAGGTCGATCCAGTCCTGGATGGCCCCCACAAAACCCAGCACGGGGCAGGGCAGCGCCTTAATCTCGGGCGTTAGCGGGGTATCGGGCGCGGCCGCCCGGGAGAAATGGGCCACGTCGGCCGCATTGGGCAGGTAATATATGCGCCGCGCCCAGTCCTTTTTGGCCTCATAAAGCCCCGGAGCGGTGACAAAGACCAGGTCGCACCGGCCCATCAGCTCCCGCTCCATCTCCAGCACCACCCGGCGATTGATCAGCCCGCTGTAGGCCGAGTGCTCGTCTACACAGTCGTAAATCAGCAATTCGTGGGGCAGCGCGTCCACCAGGTCCACGCTGCCGGGCAGGTACACCCACAAAAGGGGCTGCTTTAGGCCCAGGCGCCTCATGGCCCGGCGGATAAAAAGCAAAAGCCACCGCTGGTTGATCCTGTTTACCGGGCGGAACTTATTGCCAAACGGCAGCACAGGCGGTGGAGTGAGCAGGTAGATATTCTCCCTGTCGGGCAGGCGGCGCAACTGCCCCCGCCAGCTCAGCCAGCGCCGGCGCAGGGCGCGGTCCTTGAGCGGGGAAAGCAGCGTGATGGGCGGCTCCACATAAAGAATGGTACAGGAGGCCGGCAGGCGGGACATCACCTGCTGCTTGCGCGTCCACAGCGGATCCCAGTCTATGGATGAAATACAGACAACTGCTCTACCGGATATTTTGTCCATGATCGCTCCCTGTTTCTACTCCGTGCACTATATTTAAATCGTGTTTACGCATCCTGGATCGCAGCCACAGCCCGCCCCTTTCCAGACTGTCACCTGTGGGGCCGCGCACCTGGCGGAAGCGCCCCCCTGGCGCCGGGCGGCAGGCCGCCGCTTAATTCCCCAGCACCCGCCGGTAAAGCTCCTCGGTGCGGCGGGCCATGGCCGCAGCGCTGAATTTTTCCTGCACTGTCTGCCGGGCCTGGGCCACCATCTCGGCCACTTCCGCCGGATGATCCAGCATCCAGGCCATGCTTTTGGCCAGGGCAGGCACATCGGCGGGCGGCACCAGCAGCCCGCTGCTGCCGTGCTGGATCACTTCGGGCAGGCCGCCCACCGCGGTGGCCAGCACGGGCACCCCGGCGGCCATGGCTTCTACCGCCGCCAGGGGCAACCCTTCGGAAAGCGAAGGGATGACCAGCAGGCTCAAATCGGCCAGCACGGCCGGCACATCACTGACAAAGCCGGTAAAGGTAACCTGGCCGGCCAGGCCCAGTTCCCCGGCCTGCCGCTCCAGCTTCTCCCGGTCCGGGCCGCTGCCCACCACCAGGAAGTGCACATCAGCGCGCTCGGCCAGCACCCGGGCCGCCGCCTGCAGAAAATAGGTCTGGCCCTTCACATGATGCAGCCGGCCCAGGGCCGCCACCAGATGCTTTTCGCCGTCCAGCTGCCACTGGCGGCGAAAAAGGCCCGGCTGCAACCGGCCGGCAAATTCGCTGATTTTCAATCCATTGTATATAACAGTTATTTTGTGCTCCTTGATCCCTTCCTGCAACAAATACTGCTTGATGCCCCCGGAAACGGCAATAAAATGCCGGGTCAGGCCGCGGGAAGCCCGCTCGATAAACTTGTTGGCCAGACGGCTGGACCAATCGGGATAGTCCAGATCCAGCTTGCTGTGCACCGTGGTGATCACCGCCGGCACCCCTGCCAGGCGGGCGGCCAGGCGCCCCACCAGGTTGGCCCGCACCCCGTGGGTGTGCACTATGTCCACCGCTTCCCGCTCGATGAGCGAACGCAGCCCACCCAGCACGCCCAGGTTCAGCTTGTGCCGCATGGGCAGATAGACCACCCGCAGGCCGTTTTCCCGGGCAATGCGCACAAAGGGCTCGGCAAACAGGCAGCAGACCAGCGCCTGCACCCGCTGATCGTCCATGGATGTGACCAGATTTAGAATATGCCTTTCTGCTCCGCCAAATTCGCCTCCCCCGATCACGTGGAGGACTTTCAGCTGCTTCACATCCACAGCCCCCCTGGACTTGCTTTAAACATTTTATCAATTTAGCCAACCTTCGACAAGGAGTTTTTGGCCGCCGCGTGGACGGGCGGGGCTTTTTGCGTTATAATTTTAAAGGCAATAATACCGCAGTATTGTTTTGCTATTTACCCATTGCCGGTGTGCATCCTGCGCTCACCCGCATTTATTACCAGTCTGCACCGGCGCGCCTGGCGCCATGCTCTTAGAATCAATCAGCATCCCTAAATAGTAGCGCTAGCCAGTACCCCCAGGGAGGGCCTGTATGATTTTCCAGCACAGCCTGTTGGGACAACTGGGACGGGGGCTGCGCGCCGCCGCTCCCCACAGCCGCCTGCTAACCTTTTTGACCGTACCGGCAGCATACACCGATCTGGCGGTGCTCAGCTATTCCCGCCTGATCGCGCTGCTCTATCTGCTCAGCCGGCAGCCCGCCCGCTGTCTTGCAGCGCTGGGCGGCGGGCTGCGCCGCGCCTGGACCCACAGCCGCCTGGTCGGCCTCAAAGCGCCGCCCTGGCTTGCGGGCAGTTTGCTCTGGCAGCAAACTACCGCCCTGCGGGTGGAAAGCCTGCTCTGGCCGGCCGCCCTGTACCCGGGCGTGGACTTCGCCCTGCGCCAGTTTATGCCTGCCCTGGCCGCAGCCTGGGACGAGCTGCTGCTGCTAACCATAATCGCCATGTGGCCGCTGCAAATGGCCCTGCGGGGCCGGCTCAAGTGGCGGCCCAGCCGGCTGGACATCCCCATGCTGGTATACTTCGCCCTGCTCCTTTTTCTGTATTTCCTGCGCTCGCCCGACGCCAACCTGGCCCGGGAGGGACTGCGCGTTTACCTGGAGTACCCGCTGTGGTTTTTTGCCGGCTACCAGCTGCTGCAAAACCGGCGGCAGTTCACCGCTTTGCTGGGCGGCCTGCTGGGGCTGGCCGGGCTGGTGGCCGCCTACGGCATCGCCCAGTACCTGCTGGGCGTGGAAATGCCGGCCAGCTGGGTGGACCAGGCCGAGGCCGGCGTTAGACTGCGCATCTTCTCTATTTTTACCAGCCCCAATGTGCTGGGCTGCTACCTGATGATTTTCATCCCCGTGGCCCTGGCCCTGCTGTTTACCACCCGCGGCCGGGCAGGCCGCGCCGGCCTGGCGCTGCTGCTGATGGTGCTTTTGACCGCCGAAGCGCTGACCTTTTCCCGCGGCGCCTGGCTGGCCCTGCTGCTGGCCCTGCTGGTTTTTTCCCTGCTTTACCGGCCCTGGCTGCTGGCCGCCCTGGCCGCGGGCGCCCTGGCCGTCCCCAAACTGGTGCCCGCAGTGGGCGCCCGCATCAGCTATATGCTGTCCAGCGCCTACATTGCCAGCAGCAACCGGGCCGGCCGCCTGGCCCGCTGGCAAAACGCCCTGGAGCTGTGGCAGCGCGAGCCCTGGCTGGGCCTGGGCTACGGCCGCTTTGGCGGGGCGGTAGCCGCCCGGCGCATCCCCGGCGCCTATTATGTGGACAACTTTTACCTGAAAACCGCTGTGGAAACCGGCCTGGTGGGCCTTTTGGCCCTGCTCTGGCTGCTGCTCTCGCTGCTGCGCGCCCTGCTGGACAGCTGGCGCCGCCTGGCCGACCCGCGCCTGAAGCTGCTGGCCGCCGGCCTGTTGGCCGGGCTGTGCGGCGTGGTGGCCCAAAACCTGGTGGAAAACATCTTCGAAGCGCCGGTGATGGCCACCCAGTTCTGGCTGCTGGCCGGGCTGAGCGCAGCCCTGCCGCATGTAGAACGGGAATAATAAAAGCCCTTCATCCTGCTGCCCCGGGATGAAGGGCATATTCAAGCCCAAAATTAATCCACTTTGATCATGTTTAATCATTTCCCGGCAAGCATAACGGCAGGGGTTAATTGGGTATCAGCCCGCCCTGCGGAATGATCTGTACCTCCACACCGGGAACTGTCCCCCCCGCCGCGCTGTCCGGGTGTCCGGAGGGGCTACCCGGTGCCGAACCGCCGTCCCGGGGTGCGCTGCCGCCACTCTGGCCGTTATTCCCGCTGTTATCGGCTCCATTGCCGGACTGCTGGCCGGTAGCACTGCCGCCATTTCCGGCCGTACTTTCATCACCGCCGGCCGGCTCACCGGTCCCGCTCCCGGGCTCAGCCGCCTCCGCCGGAGGAGCCAGCTGACCCTTGGCCCCGCTGCGGCGCCTGGCCGGCGCCGTATGGCCGGTCGCATTGGCCGCACCGCGGCCATGGCCCTGAGCCATCACCACTTCACCCTGCACTACTTCCATTTTTTCGCCACTGAGCAGTTTCTGCACAGCCAGCTGCGCCACGGCCGGATCCACCGCCCAGTAGCTGCCGCCGTTTAACGTTAAAAATTTGCCCGGCAGGGTCTGGGTTACAATCTGGTAATCCTGCATGTTTTTGGCCGCCCGGGCCAGGGCGGTCATGCGCTGCAGGCTCATATTGGTCTCCACGGCCCGGCTAAAGGTGGGCACCAGCTCGGGCAGCTTGAGCAAAGTGGCCGGGCGCATCACCTGGTCGGCCAGGGCCAGCAGAAACTTCTGCTGGTGCAGGGTACGGTCGATGTCGCCCAGGGCGTAGCTGCGGTAACGCACATACTGCAGCGCCTTGTTGCCGTCCAGATGCTGCGGACCGGGTTTTAGATCAATGGTGTAGATACCCCCGTCCTGCGGGTCATAATGATACAGGCGCTTTTCCACATTGTAATCCACCCCGCCCACGGCATCCACAATTTCCTTAAAGCCCTCGTAATTGGTGGCAATGTAATAATCCACCGGCAGGCCCAGCAGGTCGGACACCACCCGCATAAGCAGCTCTGGCCCGCCCAGGGCGGTGGTCACATTGATCTTGTCCGGGCCGTGGCCAGGAATGTCCACCCGGGTATCCCGGGGGATGGAAAGCACTGAAATCTGCTTTTTCGTACTGTCTATACTGGCCAGCAGGATGGTATCGGCCCGGGCCGTGGTTTCTCCTTTGCGGGCGTCCATACCCAGCATAAGCACATGCATGTTGCCCTTGAATTCGTCCCTGCCCGGCGGAGCCAGGCGCTCCGCCCACTCGGCGCTGGGCATGAGCAGGGAGAGCAGCCCGCTGGCGTAAAGATACCCCACCCCGCCCAGCAGAAAGACCAGGAAAAACAGCAGCGCCCGACGCCATTTGCTTTTCCGGCGGTTCCGTCGTGCCGGCATAGCCATTTCCTCCCATCAGCCGGCCCGCTGGCCAGTTGCCCGGCGGCAACACCCTCACCTGCAGGCTGGCATAAATCCCGGCGCCCATCCGCTCCAGCAGTTTACCATCTGTACCGGACGGCACCGTCAGAACATCGCGCCTTTCTAGATGCATTACTCTTTTATAGTAACACTGCCTCTATACATAATCCACACTTTACTAGCGGTGGCCTTCAGTCCCCGGCCGTCATCCCGCGGCACCAGCAGCAGGTGGTTGCGCGGCACGGGGGACCCGTTTTTCGGGTCGGTACCCGCCGTCAGGTCGGACAGGCCATTGCCGGTGGGATCCAGCACCGTGGCCGTACCACCCCGCAGCACCAGCTCACAGCCCGCTCCGCCCAGCAGGCGCTGTCCCTTCTCCAGCTCCACAATCTGCCAGGCAGCGGGCCCGCTGCCACCAGCGCCCGGCTGTTCCACCTTTTGCTGCAACTGTTCAATTGACTGCTTATTCTGATCCAGATCCCGGCGCAGCAGCACAATCTGCTCTTTGAGCATGTCCACCTGCTGCAGCACATAACTCCTGGTCACCAGCGGATCTTCCGCCCCGCCGGGCTGCGCCGTGTCGGCCAGCACATACCCCGCCCCGGCCAGCAAAAGCAGGAGCAACAGCAGCGCTGCCGGCCACACTCTCCGCCCCCGGCGGTTTCTGTTTTCCCCAACCGGCTGCCTGCCGGCTCCCTCATCTATCCGCATAAAGATATTTCTGCTTCCCACCTCTCACTTCTCACCTCTTACCTCTCACCTCTCACCTCTCACTTCTCACCTCTCACATCTCAAAAGCCCGGCCACCAGGTCGGCACCTGCCAGGGCCCGGCTGCGCAGCTGCCGCACCCGCTCTGCCATGCGCCTCCGGCGCTCCTCCCGCCGGGACAAAAGCTCCTGCGTCGCCTCCCACAGCGCCGGCAGCTGCAAATGCTCTATCCGCCCCCCCAGGGGCATATCAACTAACTGCAAAAACCGATCTACCTTGGGATCGTAAGACAGGCCCAGCACGGGCACTCCCAGCAAAGCGCCGAAAATCAAGAAATGCAGGCGCATGCCTATGGCCAGATGCAGGCCGCTGATCAGCGCCATCATTTCCTTAAAGTCCAGCCGCTGCTCAATCAGCGCTGCCGGCTGCTGCATCTGCGCCCGCACCTCCCGGGCTGCGGTCACATCACCGGGGTGGTGCATGGGCAGAAAAACCACCCGCAGACCCTGCTCCACCAGCCGATCGGCCAGAACGGCCAGCACCGCCTTGTAGCGGCTCTCTTTCTGCCAGTGGCGCACCGAAATGCCCACCAGCGGCGCCCCGCCCAGCAGGCCATACTTTTGCCGCAGCAGCCCGCTCTGGGCCTTGAGCTCGTCCAGCCCGTCCAGACCCAGCACCGGGTCGGCCGTCACATGCACGGGCGGCCGGCGCACCCCCAGGGCGGCCAGTTCCTGCCGGGAGGCCTCATCCCGCACGGTCACCAGATCCACCTGGTTGACCACCAGGCGCATCAGGCCGCGGCCCAGAGCGGTGCGCACCGGTCCGATGCCGTGGCCGTAGAACACCACCGGCCGGCCCAGCAGGCGGGCCATTTGCACCACGCCCAGATAATAAATCACACTGTTGGGGCCGGTGACATCCTGCAGCAGGCCACCGCCGCCGCTGATCAGCATATCCGAACGACCGAGCTCGCGCCAGAGGCTGGCCAGGTCGTGCCGGGGCACCGCCTGCACGCCAAAAAAAGCCCGGGTGTGCTCCGGGTCTTTGGACAGCACCACGGCCTCCAGCCCGGGTACCCGCTGCCCCAGGGCCTGCAAGATGGCGTACAGCATCGCTTCATCGCCGTTGTTGTGAAAACCATAATAGCCGGAAATGACCACCCGCGGCATACACGCAATACCCCGTTCCAGCACGGCACCGCCAGCGGCGCCCTTCGATACATAATCTCTTTATCCCTAATAATATAACATACACCGAAAGGATGCGCCAGCATGGCCTGCACTAAACAGCCCCTACCCAACTAAAAGGGTAGGGGCAGGATCATGTCTGGAGATGCCTGGGCCGGTAAACAGAAAGCCAACATTGCCAGCACCGGGAAGCTCAGACCTTAAAATAAACACTTATTGGCGTTTCCTGCGCACCCCAAGCCTGCGGCCCAATTTGTACTTTTTCATCACCAGCCAGGCGAATTTGGGCAGCACCAGCATGCGCCGCCAGCGGCGCGGCTCCTGCAAAAGCCGCCACAGCCACTCGATGTGCGCCTTCTGCATCCACAGGGGCGCCCGCCTGACCCGCCCGGCCAGCACATCCAGACTGCCCCCCACCCCCATACCCACCACCGGCGCGGGAATCCGGGGCAGGTTTTCCGCCAGCCACCTTTCCTGCCGGGGCGCCCCCAGGGCTACAAAGAGCAACTGGGGCCGCTTTTCCACTATATCGGCCAGCACCTGTTCCGCCTCTTGCGGCGCAAAATAGCCGTGCCAGGTGCCGCAGACCGGCAGCCCGGGAAAACGCCGCTGCAGGTTGGCCGCCGCCTCATCGGCCACCCCCGGGGCCGCCCCCAAAAGGTACACCCGCCAGCCCCGCCGGGCGGCTTCGGCCAGCAGGCCCAGCATCAGGTCTATGCCGGTCACCCGCTCGGGCACCGGCGTGCCAGCCACCGCACAGGCCCACACTATGCCCGTACCGTCCGGCGTGACAATGTCAGCCTGACCGGCCAGTTCAAGAAGCTCTGGCTCGCGCTGGGCCCGGTAAAGATATTCCGGGTTGAGGGTGAGGATGAAACAGCGTCTGAGCTGACTTTCGATAAACTGCCCCACCCTGTCCACAATCCAGGCGCAGCTCAGAGCATCTACCGGCGCACCCAGCAATTCCAGGCGCTCGTCCGGCCCCGTTTCCATACCCGCTCATCCTTTCTGTAGCTCCAGCACAATATCCCTGGCGCTGTATATTCTAATATTTATAATATATAGAAATATTGTGATATTGGCCAGTATTTTCCTTAAGCATCTAATATATTCTGTTGCTTTTCTGTCAGCACAATATTTAACACAAAATCACCAATCTACAGATTTGTAACCACTGCAGGCCTGTGCTTTAATATAAGTGTATGAACTGACCGGTCAGTCGAACACAGCGGGTCATTCCGCAGAAGGGGAGGGTATAAATATGAAAAAAATTGCTGTCACTATGCTACTGGTTCTGCTGCTGACCACTGTCCTGACAGGTGCGGCCTTTGCCGGTACTGACAACAATACTACCATTTATTACGTCGATGGTAAAGCAGTAGACAAAGTAACCTTTGAAAAGGCCCTGTACGAATGGCAATTTGCCGTGCCACACTACGATGTCATTTTCAACCTGGCCGTCAAATAAGCAGCTATATGCGGATAACAATATTGACACAAAATTTTGACTATATTTGCTAGAAAAGGCCCCTACTGACATTGCTATACCGCCGGTTTGGCTATATAATAAATCCAATAATACTGACTGGTCAGTGGGGGCCTGTGCCATGAATCCATATTTAAGCGACAAGGAAAAATTTAAAAAAATTGCTTTACTCTTTTCCACCCGGGGCTACCACAACACCACTATGGACGAAATTGCTTCCACCCTGGGTATAGCCAAGGGCACAATTTATTACCACTTCAAGAACAAAGAAGAACTTTACTATGGTGTTATTACTGAAGGCATTAATATCCTGACTGTGCAGCTCCAGAGCGCCCTGACAGGGACCAAATCTTTTGAAGAAAAAATCCGCATCCTGATTTCCACCCAGGTGGACTATATCGCCGAATACTATCCGCTGGCCTATATCTACCTGCGCGAGCTCTATGGCAACCGCCGCGAGCAACTGCTGAACATGCTGAACAACTACCTGGATGTAATCAACGACATGTTGATAGAGGGCATGAATGAAGGAGCTATTAAGCAGCTTGATCCGGGAATAGCGTCCAGCTCCATCTTTGGTATGGTTTACACCACGGCACTGCACTATATCAGCCTGTACAAAAAGCTGCCTTCCCAGCTGGCCAAGCGTAACCTGGAAGAAATAGTCTTTCGGGGCATTCTGGCCTGAAGGCAGCATCAACTCGCGGAGTAAAATTAACCAATTAAGGTAAATATATGACTACTCAAGGAGTAGCCCGTTCCGATGATGCGGGTCTACTCTTTTATTGTTTTAACCATTTAACATTCAAATTTGACACCTGGTCGCTCATATTTTCCATTCAAGGAAAATATGTTTACTATTTTATAATTAACCGGATAATTAATAGCAATAGTGGTTTCTGAAATTTTATAAAATTTTAGAAATACATGCAAGCTGGGAGGTGGTGTTTATCGGTGCGTTAGATTAGCACTTATTCTCTAGGGTATTTTCCTAAAATCTAGATGGAAGGGGTATGGCAAACCAATGAGCAGAAACTCTAAATTGCTGGTTCTGCTGTGCGCGCTGGTCTTCCTGTTTTCCCTGACCACCTGCGCATGGGCAGCCTACAAAGACGTTAACGGCACCCCCTATGAGGATGCCGTTAATGCTCTTACAGCACTGGGCATTGTCAAGGGCTATGACGACGGCACCATCCAGCCGGATAAGACCATCACCCGCGCTGAATTTGCCACTATTCTGGCCCGGGAGATCGGCATCGGCCAGCAGGTGGGACAAGCTCCCACCACCTTCAGTGACGTGCCGGCCAGCCACTGGGCCAGCGGCTACATTGCCCTGGCAGTGGGCAAGGGCTGGATCAAGGGTTACGGCGACGGCACCTTCAAGCCGGAAAACAATGTCACCTATGCCGAAGCCGTCACCATGGTGGTACGCCTGCTGGGCTATGGACCCTTTATGGATGAAAGCAAGTGGCCCACCCCGTACATAGCCAAGGCGGCACAAATTGGCGTAACCAAAGGTGTACGCGGTGATGCCTACGCGCCGGCCAAGCGGGGCGATGTCTTCCTGATGGCCTACAACGCCCTGGACGCCGACACCATGACTCAGGAAAAATGGGGCAGTGAGACCATTTTCACTGAATCGGACAAATTCAAGGATACTATTCTGCACAAGTATCTGAAGATTGACCGGATTGGCGATAAGACCTACAAGGCCCGGGTGGTTGCCACACCATTGCTGGACGAAAATCACAACCTGAACAAAAATGAGATTAAAATTGCCTTTGAAAACACCAGCGACAAAAACCCATATTTAAGTGATGCCGGCACTTACAAGCTTTTACTTCCCATCGACCCCAACACCCTCTGGGGGCTGGAAGTAGAACTGTGGGTAAACGATGATGACGAGGTTGTTTTTGTCAAGAACCATACAGAAAAGAGCAAGATAGTTACCGATGTAATCGATGAAGAAGTGCTGGACAGCAACAACAAAATCGTGAAATTGAAGACCTGGCGAGGCGACAAGGAATATGAATTTGCCCGGGACGAGAATGGAAGCGTTATTACCAGGGCCTTCCTGCTTGGTGAAAAGTGGAATGCTGATGCCAAGGCAACAACAGCTCGCATGGGACTGGCTCAGTTACTGGGCTACAAAGTGCCGTTCTCTGAGTTTAGAGGTACATCTGTAAAGATGGTACTTGACGACAACGATAAGATCCTGTATTTGGACGGCCGGCGCGGTAATGCCGTAGTTGTCCAGAGTGTTGATACAGAAAAAGAAAGAATCAAGTATTACTACAAGGATGAGGGAACAAAAACCTGGGATCTAAGCGATAATGACAAATTCATTGTGATTCGTGATGGCAAGCTGGCTTCGCTGGCCGATATTAAACCCGGTGACGTAGTCAGGACCTATCCCAACCCGATAGACCAGAGCGCACTCGGCGTTGACGAAGATGATATAAGAATTATTGACGCTTTTAGCATGAAGATTGAAGGCGTTGTCCAGGATGTGGAAATCCACGACAACAACTGGCCCCAGGACTGCTGGCTGACCATTGGTACCACCAAAGTTCCTGTATACGGTGACGTAACCGAGAACAAATGGTTCCTGCCAGGAGTGACTACCATTTCATATGACAACAACGAGACAATTGAAGAATTGCCCAGCTTTGCTCTAAGCAATGCTAACAACAACGACTATCTGCGCGATCTTATTGGCTACAAAGTAACTGCCTACATTGGCGTCCTGCAAATAAGGCATATTGTAGTTGACAAGGAGTCTGGTCCACCTAAGGATAAAGTTGCTGTGTTACAAAAGAACGCCAAGTGGATCGACGATGCAGAGCAAATCAAACTAGTAGCTGTAAATGAAAGCGGCAAGGAAGTCACATGGCAGTTCGATGCTGATGACGTTGAGGTTACCATGAGCAATGGAACTAAGTATAATGACAACAATACTCCTAGTGGCGGTTGGAGGAGTTTTTGGGAAATTAATTTCCAATTGACCAGCAGCAATAAGTTACTTACCTTTGAATACACGCTTAAGGGTGATGGTTCACTTAAATCTATTAAAGTCCTTAGCCCTACTCAATACACAGATGATGGTAATGCCCGTGATGAATTTGACGAAGATGACAATACAGTTAGTGTAAATGGCGCTATTTATAACGTCAGCACCAACACTATCATTTTTGACACAACAGATACTGATGTAAGCGATGGCAAGCTAAATGATATTTCCGTCAAATCCTGGGATGATGTTAAAGAAAACAGTAAACTAACAAAATTAGCCTATGTTGTTAAACAAAAGGCAGTAGATCTGAAATACCTGTTCATAACTGAGACCAGCGGTGGCAACCTTACTTCCGATGGCCAATACGCTATCGTCAAAGGCTTTACAACTGTAAACGGTGATGACGCTGTCAAGCTGCTGACACCGGAGGGCAAGGAAATTGTGGTAGTGT